>DATBXI010000460.1:0-7589 GCA_036514355.1 Desulfuromonadaceae bacterium | reverse complement strand
CTGGCGGCCCTGGTAGGTATGCGGGGATGAGGCGGGCACAGGGATGACACGGCTGGATGGTGACACGCTTGCCGGTTTCAAGGAGCTGCTGCTGGCTACGTGCGGACTCGGCTTCGAGCAGGAGCGCGAAGCAACCCTGATCAAGGGGCTGCACGAGAGGATGGCCAGCAGGGGAATAGGGGAGGGCGCGGTCTATCACGGGCTCCTGATCAGCGACCCGGAGGAATTTCACCGCCTGGTGGAACTGCTCACCGTCAACGAGACCTATTTCTTCCGCGAAGCAGACCACCTGAAGGTTCTGGTAGAGCGACTCATCCCGGAGATCATGGCGGAGCGGAGCAGCGGTCAGATCAGGATCGTGAGCGCCGGCTGCTCCACCGGAGAGGAACCCTATTCCGTTGCCATGCTGCTGCAGGAGCGGTACGGGGCGGATAGCAGCAGGCTCTTTGCCATCGCCGGCGTGGATATCGATGCCGCGGCCATAGGGAGGGCCAGGCGCGGGGTCTACGGCAAGGCATCCTTCCGGGGAACGGACACCAGCCTGATCGCCCGCTATTTCGAGCCGTTCGGCCGGGACGAGTACCGCATCAGGGCGGAGATTCGGCAGGAGGTGGCCTTCGAGGTGGTCAACCTGCTGGGCACGACCTATCCCCTTGCCATGCAGCTGCCCGACGTCATCCTGTACCGTAATGTGTCCATCTACTTTCCGGGACAGGTGCAGCGCGCCATCTTCAGCCGTCTGGCAGAGCTGCTCACCGCAGGAGGATATCTCATGGTCAGCGCCACGGAGACCATCCACCACGACCTGGGCATCCTCTCCCTGGTGGAACGGGACGCACTCTTCTGCTATCGCAAGCAGCCCAGCTTTCGCATCGAGGACCGTCGTGTCCAAAGCCGTGCCGGCGGCGCGGGTGGGGCCCAGAGGATCGATCCCGGCCGGCCGGTGCCGCCGCCCGCGGTCCAAGCGGTTCGCCTGTCCGGCACCGCCGTCCCCCCGGCTCAACGGCCCGCCGTTGCGGCTCCCCCTGATGTCCGTGCGCTGTTCGACGAGGCCCTGGAACTGTCCCATGGCAATCGCCACGATGCGGCCCTGGAGCTGCTGGACACTGTCATCAACCGGGAGGGCTCATTTGTCAAGGCCCATTCCCTCAAGGGGAGCATCCTGTTGCACGCGTCACGCTTCGACGAGGCCCGCGACGCCTGCGCCCGGGCGCTTGCCATGGATCCGCTCTGCCTGGAGGCGTCCCTCATGCTGGGCATCATCGCGCGGCACGAGGAAAACGGCGACGAGGCGCTCAAGCGCTTCCGGGAGGCCATCTACCTGGAGCCCGCCTGCTGGCTGGCCCACTTCCATACGGCCGAGCTGGTCTTTATGCGGGGGGACCGGAAACGGGCGCGCAGTGGCTACGAAGCCGTGCTCAGGATACTGGAGAGCGCCGCCGGCGACTGGGATCGGGCGTTTTTCCCCATGGCGTTCAGGACGGATCACTTCGCGGCCATCTGCCGGCACAAGCTGGCGCTCATCAAAGATCAGGGAACGTGACCCATGGCATTCGACCAATCGAAATTTCTGGCGCGTTTTGTAGCGGAGGCGCGTGAACACTGCGCACGGATCAGCGAAGGACTCCTGGATCTGGAACGCTCCTCCGGCGACACCGAGACGCTCAACTCCCTGTTCCGTGCGGCCCATACCATCAAAGGCTCCTCGCGCATGATGAAGCTGCTCCCCATCACGGAGCTGGCGCACCACATGGAGGACGTACTGGATGCGGTGCGGGGCGGCCGGATTGCCCTGGCCCCTGCTCTGGCGGACATCCTCTTCCGGGGTGTGGACTGCCTGTCGGCCATGCTGGAGCGGGTAGGGGGCGGGGAACAGTTGGAGGAAGCGCCCAAGGCGCTGTGCGACGAACTGGTCGCGGCGGCCGCGGCGGTTGAGTCCGCCCCGCCTCCGCAAGAAACCGTGCCTGCGTCCACCCCGTCCGCCCCGGCGGCCGCGCCCGCCGAGCCCGTTGCGTCCGTCACCGCACCCGCTGCCCCTCCGGAGGCGGTGCTTGCACCCCTGGTGCCGGCGGACGATGCCCGACCGGCACAGCCGTCCGCAAAGGTCCAGCAGGCGGACTACCTGCGCATCAACGCCGCCAAGCTGGACGACCTGATCCGGCTGATGGGAGAGATCGTCTCCGAGCACGGCCGGTTCAGGCGACATGTGTCGCGCCTGCGCGAGGTGGAGCGCACCACGGAACGTTTCATGGCGCGCCTGGCAGCGTCGGGCGTCGGGCCGGCGGGGGACGCCGGGCTGGCCGCGGCCGGCGCGGCCCTCCACCAGTCGTTGCGCCAGGCGGTGCGCGCCATGTCGGATGCTGTGCTCATGCAGGACCACCTGGTGGGTGATCTTCAGGAAACATCCCTCACCCTGCGCATGCTCCCCCTGTCCACCGTGTTCGACACCCTGCGCCGCACGGTGCGGGACTTGGCCCGGGAGCACGGCAAGGAGATGGATCTCGTGATCAACGGCGGCGAGACCGAACTGGACCGGAAGATCATCGAACGGATCGGCGACCCCCTGATCCACATGATCCGCAATGCCCTGGACCACGGCCTGGAAAGCCCGGCGGAGCGGGTGGCCGCGGGCAAGCCCGCCTGGGGGACCATTACCCTGTCGGCCTGCTACGACGGCGGCTGCGTCACCATCGCCCTGAGCGACGACGGCAAGGGGATGTCTGCGGAGCGGATCCGTGAGCGTGCCCTGGCTAAGCGGCTCTACGACGCGGATACCCTGAACCGCATGTCCCGCTCCGAGATCACCAACCTGATATTCCTTCCCGGTTTCAGCACCAGCCCGATCATTACCGACCTCTCCGGCCGGGGGGTGGGGATGGACGTGGTCCGGAAGAACATCGTGGATGACCTGAAGGGGGCCATCATCATCGAAACCCGGGAAGGGGAGGGGACCACTTTTTTCCTGCGGCTCCCCCTCAACCTGGCCGTGTTCCCCCTGTTCCTGGTTGCCGTGAGCGGGCGTGCCTGTGCCTTGCCGGCCACCTCCATCGCCGAGATGCTCGCGGTCCGGCCGGATGAGATCATCGAGATCGTTCACAAGCGCGCCATCCGCCTGCGGGAACAGATCATCCCGGTGGAGGATCTGGCCGCCATTCTCGGACTTCCACGGGAAACGGGAGAGGAGAGAGGGGAGCGGTTGCTGGTCATCGTCAGGGACGGGGACGAGAAACTGGGGCTCGTGGTGGACGATATCCTGGGGAGGGAGGAGATGGTGGTCAAGCCCCTGCCGGCCCATCTCCAGAACCTGCGCCTGGTGTCGGGCGCCACCATCGGCGAGGGGAACGGCATCGTCAACGTATTCCACGTCCCGGAGTTGCTCCGGCTGGCGCGGGAGCTGACCGAGCCGGGGCGCAGGGCGCCGGACGCGGCCGAGGAGCGCCGGGCCACGATCCTGGTGGTGGACGATTCCTTCAACACCCGGGAGATCGAGAAGAGCATCCTGGAGGCCTACGGGTACGTGGTGGTCACGGCCGGGGACGGCCAGGAGGGGTGGGAAAAGACCCGGAATGAGCTGTACGACCTGGTCATCACCGACGTGGAGATGCCGCGGCTGGACGGCTTCTCCTTTACCGAGCGACTGCGGGGGGACGAGCGGTACCGCGCCGTGCCGGTCATCATCGTCACGTCCCGGGAAAAGGACGAGGACAAGCGGCGTGGCATCCAGGTGGGAGCCGACGCCTATATCGTCAAGGGGGCGTTTGACCAGTCCAACCTGCTGGAAACGGTCAGAAGCCTGATCGGGTAAGAACAATAGAACCGAGGTAACGCCATGACGGACATATCCGGTTCTCCACAGGAAAAGCTGCAGGCGCTGCAGGAGCATTTCGCCCGTCTTCTGCCCGGCAGGGTGGCGCGCTGCGAGGAACTGTGGCAGGCGCTCCTGGACGGCGGCGCGCCGGCAGAGACCGGAGTGGAGCTGGCCAGGGAGCTCCATACCCTGGCCGGCTCCGCCCCCTCGTTCGGGTTCAGTCTGCTGGGCAAAAACGCCCAGCGGGCCGAGATCACCCTCAAGACCGTTCTCCCCCACGGGCGGGAGGCGCTGGAGCGGGTGCGCGGGGACATCTCCGACTGCATCGCCGAGATGCGGCGCCTGTGCGGGGGGCGTGACGAAGCTGAAGCGGAGGGGCGGAGCGGGGGACTGCCGGCCGTGACCGCTGCCCAGTCAATGGAGTCGCGGGGCACGCTCATCCATATCCTTGACAACGATCCAGCGACCGGGTACTAGCGGAAATTACCCCCGCCTAACCCGTGGCAATGACCGATGTTATCAGGTATACTCTCACGGAATGCCCACAGGGAGTACGCCATGAACAACACCTTTCTCACCAATATATCCGAAGAGTGGCTGGATACGCTGTACACGGCCTGGCAGCAGGATGCCGCGGCGGTGCCCGAGGAGTGGCGCCGCTTCTTCAGCGGTTTCGAGCTGGGGCTGGCGGAGCCGGGCCGGACCGCAGGTCCCATGGACGAGGCCCGGGCGCTCAAGCAGTCCGCGGTCCAGTCGCTTATCTATCGGTACCGCAGCGTGGGACACCTGCTGGCCTGCACCGACCCCCTCTCTCCCTGCCGTCTCGAACATCCCCTGCTCTCCCTGGCTGCCTTTGGCCTGGATGCAGCTGACCTGGACACCACCTTTGCCACCCCGCGC
The DNA here is from genome assembly GCA_036514355.1 of Desulfuromonadaceae bacterium. Classification (GTDB taxonomy): domain Bacteria; phylum Desulfobacterota; class Desulfuromonadia; order Geobacterales; family Pseudopelobacteraceae; genus JACPFJ01. The sequence continues at coordinate 2,881 of DATBXI010000460.1, read as the reverse complement.
TTCATGAAACCGCGTGCCACCCTGGCCGAGGTCGTGGCCTGCCTGCGGGCGACTTACTGCCATGAGATCGGTGTGGAGTTCATGCATATCCAGGACCCAGAGGAGCGTCAGTGGCTGATCGACCGCATGGAGCCGTGCCGCAACCGGCCCGACCTCTCCCTTGACGAGCGGCTGCAGATCCTGGAGACCCTGCACCGGGCCGCCCTGTTCGAATCATTCCTGCACCGCCGCTTCATCGGGCAGAAACGCTTCTCCCTGGAGGGGGGGGAGATGCTCATCCCGGTGCTGGATGTCCTGGTACGGGAGTGCCCCGGGGCCGGCGTCCACGACCTGGTGCTGGGCATGGCCCACCGGGGCCGGCTGAACGTGCTGGCCCACATCTTCGGCAAGCCCTACGAGAACATCTTTGCCGAGTTCCGGGATACCCTGGCCTTCGGGTTCGTGGGGGACGGGGACGTGAAGTACCACAAAGGGTATTCCGCCGATGCGGAGCTGGCCGATGGCCGGGTGCACCTGACCATTGCCGCCAACCCGAGCCACCTGGAGGCGGTCAACCCGGTGGTGGAGGGGAAATGCCGGGCCCGCCAGGACCGCTCCGGCGCGGACGGCGCCGGCCGGGTGCTGCCGATTCAGATCCACGGCGACGCTGCCTTTGCCGGCCAGGGGAGCATCATGGAGGTGCTCAACATGTCCCAGTTGGACGGCTACCGCACCGGCGGCACCATCCACATCGTGCTCAACAACCAGATCGGCTTCACCACCCTGCCCAGGGACGCCCGTTCCACCAGCTATGCCACGGACGCGGCCAAGATGCTGGCCTGCCCGGTGTTCCACGTGCAGGGGGAGGCGCCCGAGGCGGCCGTGCACGCGGCCCGGCTGGCCATGGAGTACCGCCGGACCTTTGGCCGCGACGTGGTGCTGGAACTGATCTGCTACCGTCGCCACGGCCACAACGAGGGGGACGAGCCCGCCTTTACCCAGCCCCAGATGTATCGCCAGATCAACGGCCGGCCGCCGGTGAACCGCATCTACAGCGACGTGCTGGCGGGGGAGGGGGTGGACCCTGGCCTGCTGGCGGGCATGGAGCAGGCCATCCTGGACCGACTGGAAGCGTCCCTGACAAAGGAGCCCCAGGTCCGTTCCATCGGGTTCCAGGACGTGTGGAGCGGCATCAGCCCCGACTACAGCCCCGACCGGGTCGAGACCGGCGTGCCCGCCGAGCGGCTGCGCAGCCTGGCGGCCCGGCTGGCGGAGCTCCCCGCCGGCTTCACCCCCCACGCCAAGATCCAGACCCTGGTGGCCAAGCGTTTTGAGGCGGTCACCGAGGGGAGCGGCATCGATTGGGGCAACGCCGAGACCCTGGCCTATGCCACGCTCCTGACAGAGGGGCTGTCGGTGCGGCTCTCGGGCCAGGACTCCCGGCGCGGCACCTTCAACCACCGCCACGCCGTGCTCCACGACATCAACGAGGACCGCACCTTCACCCCCCTGGCCGGCCTGGCCCAGGACGGCGCCGGCTTCCAGGTGTGGGACAGCCTGCTGTCCGAGTTCAGCGTGCTCGGCTTCGAGTACGGCTACTCCCTGGAGACCCCCCAGGGGCTGACGATCTGGGAGGCCCAGTTCGGCGACTTCGCCAACGGCGCCCAGGTGATCATCGACCAGTTCATTGCCAGCGGCGAGACCAAGTGGAACCGGGCCAGCGGCCTGGTCATGCTGCTCCCCCACGGCTACGAGGGGCAGGGGGCCGAGCACTCCAGCGCCCGCATCGAGCGCTACCTGCAACTGTGCGCCCGGGAGAACATGATCGTCGCCAACCCCTCCACCCCGGCCCAGATGTTCCACCTGCTGCGACGCCAGGTGAAGCAGGCCTTCCGCAAGCCCCTGATCGTGTTCACCCCCAAGAGCCTGCTGCGCCACCCGGTCTGCGTCTCGACCGTGGCTGACCTGGCCGGGGGGGCGTTCAGTGAACTGCTCCTGGACGCGCCTGACCCGACGCAGGCGGAGCGGGTGCTGCTGTGCAGTGGCAAGATCTGCTACGACCTGCTGGAGGAGCGCACCCGGCGGGGCGCGGCGAACACGGCTATCATCCGCATCGAACAGCTCTACCCGTTGCGGACCGACCTGCTGGACGGGCTCTTGGGCCAGCTCCCCCCCCATCTCCCCTGCGCCTGGGTGCAGGAGGAGCCGGAGAACATGGGGGCCTGGAGCTTCCTGCGCCCGGTGTTGAGTGAGCGCCGGCCCGGCATCCGCTGCATCGCCCGCCCCGCGGACTGCTGCCCGGCCGTGGGGTCGCACCACCTGCACGCCGAGGAGCAGGCGGCCCTGGTCCGGGCGGCGTTCGAGGGGTGAGGCCGTAAGGGTGGGAACTCACCACTGCCTCAGCCATAGGGTTCCTCCCCTTTGTGAAAGGGGAGGAGAGCCGGGGTTACTGCCCCATCAGGAGAGGAACCAGGCCATGCCGTTGTCGGAACACATTCATAAGGAGGCCGGTATCGGCCGCATCCGCGACCACATCCGGGCGCTGCAGGGGGTCAGGCATCCCGTGGCCGCGCCGGAGGCGCTGGAGCGGGCCGCCGACTACCTCCACCATTCCCTGGCTGCCATGGCCTACGACATGGAGGAACAGCGCTTCACGGAGGGGACGGGCGAGTACCGGAACATCATCGCCACCCGAACCGGCATTGGCCTGCCCGAGGAGCGGGTCTGCGTGATCGCCCACTACGACACGGTCGAAGGCTCGCCCGGAGCCGATGACAATGCCAGCGGCTGCGCGGCGCTGCTGGAGATGGCGCGGCTCATGCAGGACATCACCTTCGAACGGACCGTCCAGTTCATCGGCGTCTGTCTGGAGGAAAACCAGCGGACAGGTGACCACGGCTCC
>DATBXI010000459.1:0-2898 GCA_036514355.1 Desulfuromonadaceae bacterium | reverse complement strand
TGGCCTGGATCGCCTCCATGAGCACGGACCCGGGCGCGATACTGATGACGTTGCTGGACATCAGGTCCCTGACGTGGATGTCGTCCATTTGTGGCGTCCTCCCGGCGTGCTGCATTCAGCATGTAAACTTCATATAAAGGTGCTTCGTAACCCCACCCAGCCTCCCCTTACATTAAGGGGAGGAGAAACAATCCCCCCTCTTACACTAAGAGGGGGATAGGGGGAGTTATGATTTTGTCAGGTGCTTCTGCCTCACACGACCGCCGCGGTGCACTTGGGGCAGATGGCGGGATGCGACGCATCCTGACCCAACTCCTCGCTGTAGCACCAGCAGCGCTCGCACTTCCCGCCGGGCGCGGCTGCCACCCGGATGCGCAGCCCCGGCACCCCGTCTGCCGCAAAGCACTCGCCGGCAATGCCGTCCACCAGCTCAACCTTTGAAACGATGAAGATCGCCGCCAGTTCCCCTGCGTACTCCCTGAGGAAGGCCAGGGTTTCCGGCTCTGCGGCGATGGTGACGCCGGCATCCAGCGAATGGCCGATCACCTTGGCCACACGGGCCTGCTCCAGGGCCTTGGAGACCTCGGCCCGCACTTTCATGATCCGCTCCCACCGCTCCACCAGCCTGTCATCCTTCAGCTCGGGCTGGAGTTTGGGGAAGGCCGCCAGGTGGACGCTGGCCTCGTGGTCCCCCGGCAGGTACTGCCACGCCTCGTCGGCGGTGAACGAGAGCACCGGCGCAATCAGGCGCAGCAGGGTGTCCAGGATGCGGTACATGACGGTCTGGGCGCTGCGCCGCGCCGGCGAGTCCGTGCGGCTCGTATAGACCCGGTCCTTGAGGATGTCCAGGTAGAAGGCGCTCATCTCCACGGTGCAGAAGCCGTTCACGGCGTGGTACAGGACGTGGAACTCGTACTCGGCATAGCAGTTAAGCACCTTCTCCTTGAGCAGCTCCAGCTGGTGCAGGGCCCAGCGGTCGATCTCCGGCATGGCGGACGGTTCGACGCTGTCCCTGGCCGGATCGAAATCGTGGATGTTGCCCAGGATATAGCGGCAGGTGTTGCGGATACGGCGGTAGGCCTCGGACAGGCGGGTCAGGATCTCCTGGGAGATGCGCAGGTCGTCGCGGTAATCCTGGGCGGCCACCCAGAGCCTTAAGACGTCGGCGCCGAACTTCTTGATCACCTCTTCCGGGGCCACCACGTTGCCCACGGACTTGCTCATCTTGCGGCCGCTGCCGTCCACCACGAAGCCGTGGGTGAGGACGTTCCGGTAGGGAGCGCGGTCCCGGGTGCCCACGCTCTCCAGGAGCGACGAGTGGAACCAGCCCCGGTGCTGATCGCTCCCCTCCAGGTACAGGTCGGCCGGAGAGGCCAGCTTGGGGTTGGGCTCCAGCACGGCGGCATGGGAGACGCCGGAATCGAACCAGACATCCAGGATGTCCATCTCCTTCTCAAAGGCAGCGGCCCCGCATTTCGGGCATCGCGTCCCTTCGGGGAGCAGCCTGGCGGCATCCCAGTCGAACCACACGTCCGAGCTGTGCTCCTTGAAGTGCTGCGCCACGTGGTCCATGATGGCGCCGTCGGCCAGGTACTCGCCGCAGGCGGTGCAGGAGAAGGCGGTGATCGGCACCCCCCAGGAGCGCTGGCGCGAGATGCACCAGTCCGGGCGGTTCTCGATCATGCCGTAGATCCGGTCGCGGCCCCACCGGGGGATCCACTGCACCTGGTCGATGGCTGCCAGCGCGTTCTTCCGCAGGTCGTTGGCCTGCATGGAGATGAACCACTGCTCGGTGGCGCGGAAGATGATCGGCTTCTTGCAGCGCCAGCAGTGCGGGTAGGAGTGGCTGATCTTGGCGACGGCCAGGAGCGCCCCGGTCTCGGTCAGCTTGTCGATCACCCCCTGGTTGGCGTCGAACACGAACTGGCCGCCGAAGAACTCCAGGGTGGAGAGATAGCGGCCGTGGTTGTCCACCGGGTTGTAGATCTCCAGCCCCTCCTTCAGGGCCAGCTCGTAGTCCTCCTGGCCGTGGCCCGGTGCGGTGTGGACACAGCCGGTGCCGGCCTCCAGGGTGACGTGTTCCCCCAGCAGGATGACCGAATCCCGGTCGTAGAAGGGGTGTTTGGCCCGCGTGCGCTCCAGAGCGGCAGCCTTGAAGGTGGCCAGGACCGTCCCCGACAGGCCGACAGCCTGAAGGAAGCTGTCCTTCAGCCCTTCCGCAACGATCAGCACCCCCTTCTCCGTCTCCAGGGCGCAGTAGTCGAACTCCGGGTGCATGGCAACGGCCAGGTTGGCGGGGATCGTCCAGGGGGTGGTGGTCCAGATCACCACATACGCCTGCTTGCCCGCCAGGGCCGGGATGGCGGCGGAGACATCGTCCCGGAGGGCGAACCGGACATAGATGGACGGGGAGGTGTGGTCGGCGTACTCCACCTCGGCCTCGGCCAGGGCCGTGACGCAGGAGGAGCACCAATGCACCGGTTTCTTGCCGCGGTACAGGCCGCCGTTGTGGGCAAACTTGGCCAACTCGGCGGCGGTCAGCCCCTCGTACTCGTAGTTCATGGTCAGGTAGGGATTCGCCCAGTCGCCCAGCACCCCCAGTCGCTTGAACTCCTCCCGCTGGATGTCAATGAACTTCTCCGCGTATTTCCTGCACTCGCGGCGCATCTCCAGTTTGCTGATCTGGTGCTTCTTCGAACCCAGGTTCTTCTCTACCTGCAGCTCGATGGGGAGGCCGTGGCAGTCCCACCCCGGCACGTAGGGGGCGTTGAACCCCTCCATGCGCTTTCCCTTGAGGATGATGTCCTTGAGGATCTTGTTCAGGGCGTGGCCGATGTGGATGTGGCCGTTGGCATAGGGGGGGCCGTCGTGCAGCACGTAGAGCGGCTTCGCCGCCCC
>DATBXI010000458.1:0-5608 GCA_036514355.1 Desulfuromonadaceae bacterium | reverse complement strand
CTAAGACGTACTAAATGGTACGTTGCGGAGCCGAAGACGAGCCAACGAAGATAGCGCCTTGATTTGAAGCTGGAAAGAGATTCGCCATGGCATTCCCCCCTGCGACCGTTGGTGCGGGACCGCTCAACCAGGAGGACTGACTCATGGACATGTCCCAGTACCGGGATCTGTTCGTTTCCGAAGCCCGCGGGCACGTAGCGGCCTTCAACGACCTGCTCGTCCGCTGCGAAAGCGGCGGCGAGCCGGGCGATATGGACGAGCTCTTCCGTCATGCCCACTCCCTCAAGGGAATGGCGGCCTCCATGCAATTCGTCCCCATCGCCGACCTGGCCCACCGGATGGAGGACCTGCTGAGCAAGGTGCGCAGCGGCGAATTTTTCCCCACGCCCGCCATGATCGATCTCCTGCTGGAGGGGAGCGACGCCCTGGGAGTCATGGTTGCGCTGGTGGAAGAAGGGCACGACCGTTTCCCGGACAGCACCGACCTGATCGGCCGCCTGAGCAGCTTTACCCCCGAGAGCAGTGCCCATCCCCCATCCGCCACGTCGGAGCGGGCCGAGGCGACGGGCGGCCAGCCCCCTCCGTTGCAGCACCCCTTCCGGCAGTCCGACAGCTTCAAGACCATCCGCATCAGGACCGATATCCTCGACAACCTGGTGAACACCACCGGCGAGCTCATCACCACCAGGTACCGTCTGGCCGACCGGGCGCAGGCGTGTCCCGAGGCGATGCTGGAGGAGCCGCTCAGCCAGCTTTCGGCCCAGTTGCGCGATCTGCGCGACGAGGTATTCAAGGCCCGCATGCTCCCCTTTGCCTTTGCGGCCGAACGTTTTCCCCGGCTGGTGCGGGACCTGTGCCGCACGCAGGGAAAAGAGGTCGCGTTCTCCGTGAAGGGGAAGGAGATTGAACTGGACCGGGGAATCCTGGAAGAGATCGTGGATCCGCTGGTGCACATCCTGCGCAACGCCGTGGACCACGGCATGGAAACGCCCGAGGAGCGCCGTAGCGCGGGCAAAGCGGCCAACGGCACCATCACGATCACCGTAACCCGCGACAAGGACCATGTCCACATCTGCATCGCCGATGACGGACGGGGCATGGACCCGCGCCGCCTCATCGCCAGGGCGCTGGACAAGGGAATGATCAGCACGGCCCAGGCCGAGGCCATGACGCGCGAGGAAGCGCTCCAGCTCGTCTGCACCCCCGGGTTTTCCACCACAACAGCGGTCAGCGACATCTCCGGCCGCGGGGTCGGCATGGACGTGGTCAGCAATGCGGTCCACAGCCTGGGGGGCGTGCTCTCGATCGAGACCGAGGTTGGCGCCGGAAGCCGTTTCACCCTCACGCTGCCCATCACGGTATCCATCATAAATGCCCTGCTGGTGAAGTGCGGCCGGCTGACCGTCGCCTTTCCGGTCGCGAGCGTCGATCGCGCCCTGGAGCTCAGACGCAAGGACATCATCGAGAACAACGGACAAAAGACCTGCAAAGTGGGCGCCGCAGTGGTCCCCCTCAAAAGCCTCAACCGGCTGCTGGACCAGCCCTCCCCCAAAGGGGGCCTTCCCGTTGTTCCCGCCATTGTCGGCGGCATGAACGCCACACCGGTGGCCCTCTTGACCGACCGCATCCTGGGGCAGCAGGAAATCTTCGTCAAACCCCTCGGCACTCCACTTTCCCGTATGCGCGGCATCACGGGCGGCACCATACTGGGTGACGGCCATATCGTGTTTGTCATGGATATTCGTGCGTTTGCCTGAATCAATGGATACACTTGCCTGCTCCATCAACAGGCTTCAAAAGCGGTTGCGATAGCGACGGGCTTGTGGCAGTATGGCGCACCGGCTTCGGTGACGCACGGGAGCCGCTCGACGGACATCACACACGGGAGATGATCACTATGAAATGGTTTTGTTGCCTGCTGGCCGGCCTCGCGCTGTGCATGGGTTCCGGACCGGCGTTTGCCGCCGCTCCGGAGAAGGGTGCACCCCTCAAGGATGTGGTGGCGGCCCTGGAAAAGGGGTACGCGACCCTTCAGGATGTGCAGGCCGATTTCAGCCAGGTGACGCGTATCGCCTCCATCAACAAGGAACAGCGCGGCAGCGGGGAGGTGTTCCTGAAACGGCCCGCCTCTGCCACGGCCATGTTCCGTTTCAATTATGCCAAACCGAAGCAACAGATCATCTCCAACGGCAAGCAGGTCTGGTTCTACATGCCGGACAACAAGCAAGTAATGGTGTCTGCGGTCAGCGACATGTTCAAGGGGAGCAACAACATCGCCCTCTCCTACCTGACCGGCCTGGGGCATGTTTCCCGCGATTTCTCTGTCTCCTTTGCCAAGGAGCAGCGGGACAAGGGGGGGAATTACCAGCTGGAACTCGTGCCCAAGCACCCCACACCGGTCCTGGCCAAGCTGCGCCTGACCGTTTCCGCCGAGGCGGTTGACCGTGTGCTGCGGGGCGGGACCGTTCAGGACATCTTCCCCATCGTCTCGTCGGTAGTGTTCGACGCCAGCGGCAACGAGACCCGCATCGACTACTACCGCAGCCGGGTCAACAAGGGGATCGACAACGCCAAGTTCAGCTTCAAGGTACCCGCAGGGGTCGAAGTGATAAAACCGTAATCCAGGGAGGATATGGATAATGCCCTCATTTGACATCGTTTCCAAGGTGGACATGCAGGAGGTGGACAACGCCGTCAACCAGGCCATCAAGGAGATCGGCCAGCGTTACGACTTCAAAGGCTCCAAGAGCGAGATCACCCAGGAAAAGGACAGCGTCAAGGTCCTGGCAGACGACGACTACAAGCTGAAGGCTGTGATCGACGTGCTCCAGTCCAAATTCATCAAACGCAACATCTCCATCAAGGCCCTGCAGTATGGCAAGGTGGAGCCGGCCTCGGGCGGCATGATGCGCCAGGTCATCACGGTCCAGCAGGGGATCTCCAAGGAGAAGGGAAAGGAGATCATTGCGGTCATCAAGGAGAGCAAGATCAAGGTGCAGGCACAGATCCAGGACGACCAGGTGCGGGTGACCGGCAAGAACCGGGACGACCTGCAGGAGACGATCCAGCTTCTCAAGGGGAAGGACCTGGGTGTGGAGATGCAGTTCGTGAACTTCAGGGAATAAAGAGGGTGAGGGAAACTTTGAGCGAAAGAGTCAAACAGAAGGTCAGCATGGTCAGCCTGGGGTGCCCCAAGAACCTGGTGGATGCCGAGGTTATGCTGGGGGTGCTCTCGAAACAGGAGTACGAGATCACCACCGACGAAAAGGACGCCGACATCATCATCGTCAACACCTGCTCCTTCATCAAGGAGGCCAAACAGGAGAGCATCGACGCCATCCTGGACCTGGCCGAGCGCAAACACGACGGCCACTGTCATACGCTGATCGTTTCCGGCTGCCTGCCCCAGCGCTACCAGGAGGAACTGGCCAAAGAGCTGCCCGAGGTGGACATCTTCGTCGGCACCGGCGACTATCCCCGCATCGCCGAGATACTGGCCGAGAAGGCGGGCACTGAGGATCAACTGCGCTACACCGGCGACCCGGACTACATATACGACGAGACCCTGCCGCGGCTCAACTCCTCGCCCGCCTGGTATTCGTACCTGAAAATCGGCGAAGGGTGCTCCAACTGCTGCTCCTACTGCATCATTCCCCAGCTCCGGGGCGCCTACCGTTCCCGGCCGCTGGAGGCTCTGGTGGCGGAGGCCGAGCTATTGGCCGGCCGAGGGGTCAAGGAGCTGAACATCATCTCCCAGGACATCACCCGCTACGGCAGCGACCTGAACGACGGCTCCACCCTGGAGACCCTGGTCCGCCGCCTGGCGCAGATCGACGGCATCCAGTGGATCCGCCTGCTCTACGCCTATCCGGACGGCATCACGGACAGCCTGATCGAGCTCATCCGGGACGAGCCCAAGGTGTGCAACTACCTGGACATCCCGATCCAGCACATCAGCGACCCGGTACTGAAACGCATGAAACGCCGCAGCAACAGCCAACAGATCAAGGAACTGATCACGAAGCTGCGGACGGAAATCCCGGACATCGCCCTGCGCACCTCTCTGATCGTCGGCTTCCCCGGCGAGACGGTGGAGGACTTCAGCGAACTGATGCAGTTCGTGGAGCAGACCCGGTTCGACCGCCTGGGGGTATTCTGTTATTCCCGCGAAGAGGACACGCCGGCCGCCACCATGCCGGAACAGGTCTCGGAACGCATCAAACGCGAGCGGTACCGCAAGCTGATGCGCGCCCAGGCTCGCCTCTCCTTCCGCCGTAACCGCGCCCTGATCGGCACGACCGAGCAGGTGATCGTCGAAGGGTACAGCGAGGAGACCGAACTTCTCCTCAAGGGACGGTCTGCCCGCCAGGCCCCTGATATCGACGGCCAGGTCTACATCACCGCCGGCCAGGCCGACGTGGGGGACATCGTTACGCTCAGGATCACCGACTCGTCGGACTATGACCTGATCGGTGAGATCATCGAGTAACCGACAAGGGCAGGTTTCAGACCTGCCCTTGTCGGTTTTCCGCACAATCTTCTCCCCCCTTTTAGCTTGACAACCCAGCCGTTTTCGGTATTATTTGGCCGCCTTTACGGCAGACCGACAGCACAAGGCAACGGAGTTCATGCATGGCAACCAAACCGAAGAAAAAGTGGAAAGAAATCAGTGACATCCTCCTGAAGATGAAGGAGGACACCCTGCGCGAGATACACAAGACCGTCAAGAACGGCGCTGAGACGATTGGAAGCGGCGAGCCGAGCGGCGACATCTACGACCAGGCATCATCCGAGCGGGACCGGGAACTGGGGTTGTTGCTGGGAGACCGGGAGCGGGAGAAACTGCACAGCATCGACGATGCGCTGCTGCGTATCGACGAGGGCGAGTACGGTATCTGCGAGGAATGCGAGGAGGAAATCCCCCTGGGCCGGCTCAAGGCCATGCCTTTTGCCCGTCATTGCGTCAAATGCAAGGCCGACCTGGAAAAACTTCAGGCCCAGACCCGGCGCTTCGAGGAGGAACGGGCCTACCGGGAAATCCCCCTCGGCAGCGAGGAAGAAGAAGCCTGACACTCAACCCATACGCCGCTTCTTCGCCAGCAGCGCGGCGACCCTCAGCAGGGCGCCCCGCCGCTGTTCCATGGCATCATGGGGGCAGAGTTCGCGGCAACACCAGCACCGGATACAGCGCCCTCGGTCAACCGCCAGGGCGCTGTTCCGTATGGTTATGGCCTTCGGCGGGCAGGCGTCCCGGCACACACCGCACAGCACACAGTTTTCACCAGCGGCAGGCCAGGGGGTCAGGTGGTTGCGCAGCCCCTCCTTCAGGAAACGGGGCAGGCCGAACTGCACATCCAGCCCCGCAGGAAGCCTGAAAGGGCGCTGCCCGAACGCCTCCAGGCGAGCGCCCAGCACCTCCACATCCTCCCAGCGACTCCCCGACAATTCCATCCTTCTGGCCTCCCGCTCCACAGGCAACAGATCGGCATGGATACCGGCCAACCGGGCCGCAACCATATCCACCGCCACCGGGTTGTCGCCGGCCAGCACTGCTCCCACTGACACGGGATCGCCGTTACCCGGCCCGTTCCCCTCCATGCCCCATACA
>DATBXI010000457.1:0-2719 GCA_036514355.1 Desulfuromonadaceae bacterium | reverse complement strand
AAGCCGATCATCTATGCGGCGGCCCTGGACAAGGGACTGACCCCGGCCACCATCATCAATGACGCGGAGGTCGAGTATCCCGATGGCAGCGGGGGCATCTGGCGGCCGAAGAACTACGACGGCACCTTCCGCGGCCCGGTGACCATGCGTGAGGCCCTGACCAATTCCATCAATATCGTCAGCGTCAAGATCCTGGAGCAGATCGGTGCGCCCTATGCGGCCGAATACGCCAAACGGCTCGGTTTCACCTCTCCGATCCCCCCCAACCTGGCCCTGGCGCTGGGAGCCGCAACCATCTCCCCCATGGAGCTCACGTCGGCCTATGCGGTATTTGCCAACAAGGGGATGTCGCTGCCCACGTCGGTCATCACCCGGGTCACGGACAACGACGGCAACGTGCTCCAGCAGGCCGAGGCCCCGGTGCCGGTACCGGTGGTTTCGCCCGAGACCTCCTATGTCATCACCAACCTGATGCAGAGCGTCGTGACCAGCGGCACCGGTCACCGCGCCTCCCTCATCGGACGTCCGGTGGCCGGCAAGACCGGAACCACCAACGACTCCAAGGATGCCTGGTTCATCGGTTACATCCCGCAGCTGGTCACCGGGGTCTGGGTTGGCTACGACCAGGAACGTTCCCTGGGCGCGGGCGGTTCGGGCGGCCAGGCGGCTGCCCCCATCTGGGCCGAGTTCATGCAGAAATCGGTTGCCTCGCTGCCGGTGGAAGACTTTGAAGCGCCCGAAAACGTGACCTTCGTGCTGATCAACCCCCGCACCGGGAGGCTTGCCCGGGAAGGTACGCCGGGGGCGGTCATGGAGTGTTTCATCAAGGGAACCGAGCCCACGTCCTACGAGGGTGATGGCGCCGCGTCGGCCAGGGCCTCTGCCGGGGATAACTGATCGCGCAAAAAAAGGGCGCCATCGGATATGGCGCCCCTTTTTTCGGTGTCGCTCAGCGGGTCGATCGTCAGAGGGTTACATCCTCTGCGATGCCCGTCTTCTCTTTGATCAGTGCCTCCACCTTTTCCCAGTCGACCCGGTCGGACAGGTTCTGCTTTTCGATCAGCTTCTTTGCCGCGGCATTCAGGCCGGTACCCGTGCCGTAGGCGTCCTGATGGACCTCCATGAATATCCGCCCGCTCTCGGTTACGGCCAGCTTCACGGGACGATAGATGATCTCACCCGGCGTGTTTACCTTGACCTCCTTGAAGAACCCCTCCATGTGCTCCGGATAGAGCCTGATGCATCCATGGCTTGAAAAGCTGTAGATCGAGCCGGGCTTGGTCGTGCTGTGGATCATGATGCCCGGCAGGGAGGTCCTTATGGCGTATTTGCCCAGGGGGTTCTGCGGGCCGGGTGCCACGCTGGCAATGATATCCTTGCCCTCTTCCTCCATCTCGGACTGGATCGATGGCGGCACATGCCAGGTGGGGTCCTTCTGCTTGGCGGTAATCTTGAACCTGCCGATGGGCGTCTTCCAGTCGTACTTTTCGCTCTTCTTGGGTACGCCCAGGGCTACCGGCAGCGATGCGGCCAGTTTACCCTCCTTGAAATAGTAGAGCGTGCGGTCGGGAATATTGATGACAATGCCGTTGGTCATCCGCTGGGGGATGATTTTGCGGTTGTTGTATTTCAGCTTTTGTCCCACCCGGAGCGGCGCCTTGAGGTCGAGGTTGTTGAGCCTGGCCAGATTGTACCGGCTGACCCCGAGCTTGGCCGCCACCAGCCGGAGTGTATCGTGCCGTACCACGGTATAGATACTGGCCTTGCCCACGAGCTTGTCCGAGATGACGTCGTCCGGCGAGTGGCCGGTCTCGCCCTGCTGCGCTCCAACCGTTGGAGCGGGCAGGACAGGCTGCTGGACCAGGGGTGTATTGTCGGGTTTTCGCGGCGGTGGCACACTGTCCGGCAGCACGGGAGGTATGGAGGCCACTATGATGTTCGGTGGCTGCTGCGCGTCGGTTGCGGGTGCGTCCGAAATCCGGTCCAGCACCTTGGCCAGGAGAATGCGCGCCTTTTGTATGGTGAGCAGGAAATATCGGTCGGACATCTCATGGTTTTTTTGCTGGTAGTAGCCCTCCGCTTCCGAGAAGGAGGCATCAACGCTGCGCATCTCGTCGGGCGCCGTTTCGGCAACGCCCGTCTGCCGGAGGACGAAGAGCACCTTTTGGGCCTCGTCGCGGGTGGTCGCGTTCGCCGCCCCTTCGGCCGCCAGGACGAATGTTAGTACGGTAAGCGGCATTATGAGATAAGCCATATTCGTGTATGCAGTGAAATTTTTAATCATGGCCAGTTTCTACAATAAGAGCCGGAGTATTAGCAACAAGATTATTTTCTCCGCCGTGGGGGCAGATGACCGAGCGCATGGCGGGTTCTGTGAAATCTACTGAATGTGGGGGGTGGCAACATTCCGGCAAAAAAAATTCCGATTTGTTGTTGACAAGCTCCGTGGGTCATGGTAAACAAACAATCCCTTTGATGAGGCGGCAGTTCGGCAGGAAATTTTGACGCAGAAAAAAATGATCTTTTGAAAAATTTCTTGTTGACACCGTAGGGCGCTTTTGGTATATCTCCTCTTCTGTTGACGTCTTGGTCTTTGAAAACCGAATAGCAGTTGTAATTAAGTGATTGCGGGTTTTACCAGTAGTGAATTTGAGTTAATCAAGTCAGATTTTTCAGTATAAACTGGAGAGTTTGATCCTGGCTCAGAACGAACGCTGGC
>DATBXI010000456.1:0-7331 GCA_036514355.1 Desulfuromonadaceae bacterium | reverse complement strand
TCTCCCGGCCCAGGAAGATCTGCTCGTCCTTCTTGCCGAAGGAGAGCGGCCCCATCTTGTCGCTCATACCCCACTCGCAGACCATCTTGCGGGCCATTTCCGTGGCCTGCTCGATGTCGTTGCCGGCGCCGGTGGTGAAGGTGTTGAAGATCAGCTCCTCGGCGGCGCGGCCCCCCATGAGCACGGCAATGCGTGCCAGCAGGACCTCGCGGGAGTAGCTGTGCTTATCCTCGATGGGGAGCTGCATGGTGACCCCCAGGGCACGGCCGCGGGGGATGATGGAGACCTTATGCACCGGGTCGGTGCCCGGGGTCATCTTGGCCACCAGGGTGTGGCCGGCCTCGTGGTAGGCGGTGCCCTTCTTCTCCTCGTCGGAGATGACCATGCTGCGGCGCTCCACCCCCATCAGGACCTTGTCCTTGGCGTTGTCGAAGTCCAGCGCCTCCACCTGCTGCTTGTCCGAGCGGGCCGCCAGCAGGGCCGCCTCGTTGACCACGTTGGCCAGGTCGGCCCCGGAAAATCCGGGGGTGCCGCGGGCAATGACCGCCAGGTCCACATTGGGTGCCAGGGGCACCTTCTTGGCGTGGACCTTGAGGATCATCTCGCGTCCCTTGACGTCCGGCCGGGGCACCACCACCTGGCGGTCGAAACGGCCGGGACGGAGCAGGGCCGGATCGAGCACGTCCGGTCGGTTGGTGGCGGCGATCAGGATCACCCCCTCGTTGGACTCGAAGCCGTCCATCTCCACCAGGAGCTGATTGAGGGTCTGCTCCCGCTCGTCATGGCCCCCGCCCAGGCCGGCGCCGCGGTGGCGCCCCACGGCGTCGATCTCGTCGATGAAGATGATGCAGGGCGCGCTCTTCTTCCCCTGCAGAAACAGGTCGCGCACCCGGCTGGCGCCGACGCCCACGAACATCTCCACGAAGTCGGAGCCGGAGATGGAGAAGAAGGGGACTCCGGCCTCGCCGGCGATGGCCCGGGCCAGGAGCGTCTTGCCGGTACCCGGAGGGCCCATCAGCAGAACCCCCTTGGGGATGCGCCCCCCCAGCTTGGTGAACTTCTTGGGATCCTTCAGGAAGGAGATGATCTCGTTCAGCTCCTCCTTGGCCTCCTCGATGCCGGCCACGTCCTCGAAGGTGATCTTGCCCTGGGCTTCGGTCAGGAGCTTGGCGCGGCTCTTGCCGAAGGACATGGCCTTGCCGCCCCCCACCTGCATCTGGCGCATGAAGAAGATCCAGATCCCCACCAGGAGCAGGAGCGGGAACCAGGAGATGAAGATGGAGAACCAGGAGAATTTCTCCTCCTCGGGCTTCGCGTTGACCGTTACCTTCTTGTCCAGCAGCTTGTCGGTCACATCGGCGTCGGCGGGCTTGTAGGTGCGGAACTCCTTGCCGTCCTTGCCCTCGTACTTGCCGGAAATGTCGTTGCCCTGGATGGTGACCGAGGTGATCCTGCCCGCGTCCACCTGGGCGATGAAGTCGCTGAAGGTGATCTTCTCGGCCGTGGGGCGCGGTTTGTTGAACATGTTGAAGAGCAGGATCATCATCAGGCTGATGACCAGCCAGAGTGCGAGATTTTTATAAAATTGATTCACGGTTACCCCCGTTGTGGAAAGTGCGATTCAGAGTCGAAAATTTTATATAACTACCATAGGACAGGGTCGCGACACAAGCGAATTGACGGCGTGTGGCGCCGTCACGCCGGTGAAATGACCGCCTTGGCGATGCGGGCGGAGCCGTCGTCCACCCGGGCGAGTTCGGAACTGCGCAGGCCGCATACCCAGATCAGTGTGTCGCCGCTGAACAGGAGCGGGATGCGGCTGCGTTGGGGGAGGGGAATCTTGAGGTCGATGAAGATATCCTTGACCTTTTTGCTGCCGTCCATGCCGAGCGGCACCATGCGGTCGCCGGCCCGGAAGGTGCGCACCTGCCACGGGAAGGGGGCCTTGGCCGCATCGAAGCAGGCGATGTGGCGGGGGAGCGGCGCCATGGCGTGCGGGGCGGGTTCCAGGCTCACGCTGAGGGCGCCGCCGTCCGGGAGCGGGTAGGTGCCCGGTCCGGGGATGTCCAGCACATAGGGGAGGGGGGCAGGAGAGGGGCGGCGCAGCAGGCGCAGCACGCCGTATTCCCGTACCGCCGTAAGCCCTTGGGGCAGGTTCAGGGTGGCATTGGGGCGAGGGGAGTCCAGCAGCAGTTCCAGGTCTGCGATGTGTTGCCGGGCAACGTGGTCCAGGCTGCCGGCACAGCGCTCCAGCATCAGGCGCAGCACCCTGCGCCGCATGGCCGCCGGCTGCTCCGCCAGCATGCCGATGTCGCAGCTCCAGGCATCGCCATCCCGCGAGCAGGCCCGGGCGAACGTTGTCTCCGCAAGCTGTTCCAGCAGTGCGTTTTCGTCCGCCAGCAGGCCGGCGGTCGTAGTCAGGCGCTCCCGGATGGCGGGGGTGTACTGTTCCAGGAGCGGCAGCAGCTCATGGCGGATGCGGTTGCGCAGGAACGCGGTATCCCGGTTGCTGGCGTCCTCACGCCATCCGATCCCGCGTGCCGTCAGCCACGCCTCGATCTCCGCCCGGCTGACCCCCAGCAGGGGGCGGATGTAGCCCCGTCCGTTGCGCCAGGGCATGCCGGCCAGCCCGTCCGGGCCCGCGCCACGCAGGAGACGCATGAGCACGGTCTCGGCCTGGTCGTCGGCGTGGTGCCCCAGGGCAACGGCCGTTGCCTGCCATTTCGCGGCCAGTTCGTCGAAAAAAGCGATGCGGCTGCGGCGGCCCGCATCCTCCAGGTTGAGCCCCTGTTGGTCGGCCAGTTCCGCCACATCGATGCGTCGGGATTCGAAGGGGATGCCATGGCGCAGGGCCAGGGCGCGGCAGAACGCCTCGTCGGCGTCCGCGTCCGGGCCCCGGAGGCAGTGGTTGAGGTGGGCCGCCACCAGGCGGACGGGGTGATCGGGCAGAGCGCTGAGCAGTTCCAGCAGCGCGGTGGAGTCGGCTCCGCCGGAAAGCCCCACGATCACCGTGTCGCGGGGGCGGAAGAGGTGATGCCGTTGGATCGCGCGGGCGACCCGATCGGCCAGGTCGACGGCAACACCCCTCACTTGGCGCGGGTCAGGGCGGTGATCTCGGGGATGATCTGCAGCATGGCGTCCTGCAGCGACTGGAGCATGATCCTGTCCAGATCTTCCCGCGAGGCGGACAACAGCGTCTTGCTGTCGCGGGATGCCACGGTGAAGGTCTTTACCTTGGCGCCCTTCAGGAGCAGATCCACGTTGAACTTCAGCTCCTGCTTGGTCTCGTCCTTGACCGTGCCCTTGTTGAGGTTCAGGGTGACGTTGATGTCGCCGATGGCTACGGCGCGGGGCGCTTCAGGGGGGAGCGTGGCGGCGTAGGTGACGGTATAGCCGGCGTGTTTCAGCTCCAGGAGCAGCGCGTCGGTGATCCATTCACCCAGGCTGCGGTCCGCCAGGATGTCGGCCTGGTGTACGCCGTGCACGTTGTTGACGGAGCCGACGATCCATTCCCCCTTGCTGTTGCGGGTACCGGGGCGCGGCTCGACGCGGGTCACGGCGATGTCGCCGCTCTGCTGCCCGAAGGGGCGGTCAACCGGGGCATACGCCAGCAGAATCTTCTGGTCCACCGTGGCGCAGCCGGACAGGAACGTCAGGGCGCAAAGCCC
Source organism: Desulfuromonadaceae bacterium (assembly GCA_036514355.1). GTDB lineage: Bacteria > Desulfobacterota > Desulfuromonadia > Geobacterales > Pseudopelobacteraceae > JACPFJ01. Next base: position 3,663 of record DATBXI010000456.1, on the reverse strand, counting down.
TGCCAGGAAACAACGGTTCATGGTCTTCATGGAACATACCTCGCGGTGTGATGGGGATGTCTGCCGGTCAATGCGTACTATAGGCAAAAAGCGTGGGGGATGCAATGCCGTCGAAGAGTCTGCCGGGGTGGCGCTACAGCCGGTCCGTGCGGAACAGCATGTTCAGCACGAAGCTGATGAGGCTGAACAGCAGGGCCGCCACAAAGGCGGTGCCGAACCCGGCCACGTGGAACCCTGTTGCCAGGTGGGCGGCCAGGTAGAACATCATCCCGTTGATCACCAGGGTGAACAGCCCCAGGGTCACCACGGTCACCGGCAGGGTCAGGAGGATCACGATAGGGCGCAGGAACGTGTTCAAGAGCCCGATCACCAAGGCCCCGATCAGCAGGTCGCGAAACCGGTCGATCTGGATGCCCGGGATCAGCTGCATCACGAAGAACAGGGCGAATGCGTTCAGCACCCATTTCAGGAACAGACGTGTCATAACCGCCTCGCTACAGCCAGCGTTTCTTGCGGAACAACACCACCAGGGCCAGGGAAAGGAGCAGCATCACCACCCACAGCCCGTAGTAGCCGTAGGGCCACTCCAGCTCCGGCATGTGCTTGAAGTTCATGCCGTAGACTCCCACCAGGAAGGTCAGGGGCATGAAGATGGTGCCGATCACGGTCAGGAACTTCATCACCTCGTTGGTGCGGTTGCTGATGCTGGAGAGGTACAGGTCGAGCATGCCCGACAGCAGGTCGCGGTAGGTCTCCACCGTGTCGATCACCTGCACGGTATGGTCGTAGACGTCGCGGAAGTAGAGCCGGGTCGCGTCGCTCAGGAGGGCGCTCTCACCCCGCTCCAGGAACGAGACCGCTTCCCTGAGCGGCCAGACGGCCTTGCGCAGGAAGATGATCTCCTTCTTCATCCCGTTGATCACCTGCAACGTGGCCCGGTCCGGCGCCACTGCCAGGTCCTCCTCCACGTTGACGATCCGCTCCCCCAACTCCTCCAGCACGCTGAAGTAGCCGTCCACCACGGCGTCCATCAGGGCATAGGCCAGGTAGTCGGCCCCCATGGTCCTGATCCGCCCCTTGGCGTTGCGGATGCGCTCGCGCAGTGGATCGAACACGTCCCCGTCGAGCCCCTCCTGGAAGGTGAAGAGGTAGTCCGGCCCCAGGATGATGCTGATCTGCTCCGAGGTGAACCCGTTGTCAGCTGCAGGCTTGAGCATGCGCAGCACGATGAACAGGTAGTCGCCGTAGTCCTCGATCTTGGGGCGCTGCACGGTGTTGACGATGTCCTCCAGCACCAGGGGATGGAACCGGTGGCACTCCCCCAGGCGGCGGATGACCTCCACGTCGTGCACCCCCTCCACGTTCACCCAGGTGATGCCGTCATGGCTGAGATGGGGGAGGCACTCGTCCATCCGCTGGTAGCGCTGCTCCGTGAACGCTTCCGGGCCGTACGCCATCAGGGTGATGGCCACCTCTGCGCCGGGCGCCTCGCCGATGTGGACCAGGGTGCCGGGGGGGAGCCCGGCCTTGACCGAGCGTTTCTTGAGAAAGGTGCGCCGGGTGTGCATGTCAGATCCCCAGGATGTCGGCCATACGCAGCAGGTCGTCGTTGAGCTGCTTCTGCCCCCCCTGCACCACCATCTCCAGCAGGGTGGTGGTCAGGGCGTTGGCCGACAGGCCGATCATGACCCCCTTGGTGCCGGACAGGAGGAGCTCCACGCTCTTGCGGCCGAAACGGCTCCCCAGCAGGCGGTCGAAGACCGTGGGCGCGCCGCCGCGCTGGTAGTGCCCCAGAACGGTCACCCGCGTCTCGAAGCCGGCGCAGTCCTTGATGCTGTTGGCGATGTCCTGGGCATGCCCGGCCCCCTCGGCCATGATGATCAGGGCATTGGTGCGTCCCTCGTCGTAGCGCTGCCGCAACTGGTGGCACATCTCGGTCAGGTCGAACTCCACCTCGGGCACGATGGCGAATTCCGCGCCCGTGGCAATGGCCGAGGTGGAGGCCAGATAGCCGGAGTTGCGCCCCATTACCTCCACGATGAAGGCCCGGTCGTGGGAACTGGCGGTGTCCTTGATGCAGTCCACGGCATAGAGGATGTTGTTGAGGGCCGTGTCCACCCCCAGGGCCATGTCGGTATAGGGGATGTCGTTGTCGATGCTGGCCGGGATGCCGATCACCGGGAAGCCCATCCGGTCCAGGGCCAGGGCGCCGTTGAGCGAACCGTCGCCGCCGATCACGATCAGCCCCTCCACCTGTTCCTTGAGCAGGTTGTCCAGGGCCCGTTTGCGCCCCTCATCGGTGCGGAACTCCTGAGAGCGGGCCGACTGCAGGAAGGTGCCGCCCCGTTGCAGCACCCCCGACACGGAGCGGGTATCCAGGCGGATGTAATCGTTCTTCAACAGGCCGGCATACCCCTTGCGGTAGCCGATCATCTCCACGTCATGGGCGATGGCGGTGCGCGCCGCGGCCCGGATGACGGCGTTCATGCCGGAGCAGTCGCCGCCGCTGGTGAGGATTGCGAGTCGTTTCATGTAACGTTCCCTCCGACGGATGATTTCAGAAAGTCCACGATTAAGCGGTGTCGCAGCGCCTGTGAGGGGCGACCCTACATTTTTACCACGATTTTGCGGATATCGCTCATGGGATAGTGTTTAGCATTGCCGGTGGCCAGGGGGGCATCCGCGTGGAAGGCCGTGGCGGCGATCAGGCAATCGTCCAGTTCCAGTGCATGGCTTTTGGTGTTGCCTTTATAGCGCCCGGCCTTTTCCGCCACACTCCTGCTTACCTCAAGGATATTCAGCGTATCGAGCAGCCGCCTGGTGGCTGCTTCCTCGTGTGGCCGCATGCCGGCCATGATCTCGGCGACCGTTATGACCGAGCAGCAGAGTTCATCCTCTTCCATGCGGCTGACGATGAACTCCCTGGCCGCCTCTTTGCCGCGCAGGAGGTTGATGAGGACATCGGTGTCCAGGAGCAGTCTGCTCATGGCACCCGGCCGGAACGGCTGGATTTGCGCTGGTTGCGCACATAGGCGTCGGCCCCTCTCCGCAGCTCGGGGTGGTCCTCGTCCCGCCAGGCTCCGAAGCTCGTTTCCAGGACGCTCTTCAGGCGCTCGCGCTGCAACTCCTTGCGCAGGGCCTCGGCCACGAACTTGCTCTGCTGACGCTGCCCCACCAGTTGTTTCAGCTCATTCAGCAGGTCTTCGGGGAGGATGAAGTTCGCCTGTTTGAGCGCAACGGTCATGACGGTGTTCCTTTCTATGGGATTGTGTAGGATATAGTATAGGATAACCGCGACGGCGTCAATGCATCGTTTCCGGCATGGTACACGAGCGCGCCGTGCTAAGAGCTGTCCCGCTTCTTCCGCAGCCACTCCATCCGCTCCAGGATGTTCTTCTCGTAGCCGTGTCCCCTGGGCTCGTAGAACCGTTTGCCGGCAAGCTTCTCCGGCAGGCACTCCTGGCCGGCGTACCCCTCTGCGTAGTCGTGGTCGTATTTGTACCCCTTGTGGTAGCCCAGGTCCTTCATCAACCGGGTGGGGGCGTTGCGGATATGCATGGGCACCGCCAGGGCGCCGCTTGCGCGCACCTCGGCCAGGGCCGCGTCGATGCCCGCGTAGGAGGCGTTGGACTTGGGGGCCGTGGCCAGGTAGGTGACCGCCTG
>DATBXI010000455.1:0-4209 GCA_036514355.1 Desulfuromonadaceae bacterium | reverse complement strand
CATCACCTCCACCAGCACGGCCACGCCACCCGGACCATACCCCTCGTAGATGATCTCCTCGTAGATGACACCCTCCATTCCGCCGGTGCCCTTCTTGATGGCGCGCTCGATGTTGTCCTTGGGCATGTTCTCGGCCTTGGCCTTGTCGACCGCCGTTCTCAGGCGCGGGTTTGCCTCCGGATCGCCGCCCCCCAGCTTGGCCGCTACGGAGATCTCCTTGATCAGCTTGGTAAAGATCTTGCCGCGTTTGGCGTCCGCGGCGCCCTTCTTATGCTTGATGGTGCTCCATTTATTATGACCCGACATCTTCCCGCTCCTTCGTGAAAATAGTGGTAGTGACTGTTTTTTTGTTGCCGGAAAAAGCGGCAAATAGTAGCATGGGGCGTACCCTCTGTCCAGAGGGAAATTACCGGTAAAAAGGGACGGATCAACCATGCCTACCATACTACGGATCACGCTGGGAACCATATTGATGATGATGCTGGCGTTCTTCGCGGGCTGCTGCTCGGTGCCGGTTTCATCCGATGAACTTCCCCCTGTTTTGTCACAGGAAGAACTCATCCGCCCCTATGACAAGCTGGGCAGGATCCAGGTCACCCGCGAGGTGTACCTTTTCAATCAGAGCCCGAGCAATGCCGAGGCGTATGCATGGGGATACCAGGTGATCCGCGAAGAAGCGGCCAAAATGCAGGCCGATGCCGTAATTTTGCTCGAAGTGAACGGCCTCAGCGCCACCCCAGGCATGCTGCCAACCGTTATGCCGTCGACCGAGTACCGTGCCACCGGAGTTGCCATAAAGTTCAAATAGGGATTGACATGGCCATGGATAATTTTATATAAGATTTTTTCCCATACAAACGGCGGCGTAGCCAAGTGGTAAGGCAGAGGTCTGCAAAACCTTTATTCAGCGGTTCAAATCCGCTCGCCGCCTCCAATACTTCAAAGGGTTATCCTATCGGTTAACCCTTTTTTGTTATACATTCCTTCCTGCCGACGTACCGGGACACCGTGCAGCAACGACGAATATCATGCGAGTCAAACGATGGAACCATGCGAATGCACCGCTTCGGCACTCTCGCTCCTGTATGTGGAAGATGACGAATTTGCCAGGAAGATCGCCTGCAAGCTGATTTCCCTGGGATTCCCGGAACTGGTTATTCACCAGGCGGAAAACGGCAAGATGGGGCTGGAATGCTTCAAAGAGCATGCGCCGGACATCGTCGTCAGCGACATCAACATGCCGGTCATGGACGGCATCCAGATGGCCAGGGAGATCAAGTCGCTCTCCCATTGTGCCACCATAATCATAGTCACCGCCCATAACGACAAAAGCTATCTTGACAACATCGGCACCATGGGCATCGCCCACTTTGTGGCAAAACCCATTGATCACAAAAAGTTGTTCGCTGCAATCGCGGATTGCTGCACCACCATCGGCATGGCGCACAAACGGTGACCGGCATGTCGTACCGGGGCCGACACGCGCATACCAGCCAGGTATCATCGTTCGTTTTTTCTTGCCCATTTCCCAGATTATGGTACATCTAGACGCCATATGATCCGGATATCCCAGGATCGATCACGAGGCGGAGCCCATACGTTACCAGGAGTCGGATATGAGATGCTTGGTCGTTGAAGATGATGATTTCGGGCGGGAGATGGTCGCGTGCATTCTCTCGGAATATGCCGAGTGCGTCGATACCGCCAGGGATGGGGCGGAAGGGCTGCAGCAGTTCGCCCGGGCATTGCAAGAAGGCCGACCCTACCACTTGATCTGCCTCGATATCATGATGCCGGTCATGGACGGACAGGAAGCCCTCCGCCGCATGCGCCACGTGGAAAAGGAGTCTGGCGTTCCCAGTTCCCAGGCGGCCGTCATCATCATGACTACTGCGCTGGATTCCATTGAGGAAATACAGAACGCCATCTGGGATGGGGAATGCAATGATTACATGGTCAAGCCCATTTCCCAGGCCGATCTGCTGGCACTGCTGAACAAATACAAACTGATCGCCCCCTCTCCCTGAACCGCACACGTGATCAACAACGCAACAAAAAAAGGCCTGTACATCAGGCCTTTTTTTGTTGCTTACAGACGCTGTCCGCGTCAAAGGCCTCGGCGCCGCATTCGCCGCAGAGCCACAACGCAGCATGCAATGAATCGGCGCATCAGGCCAGGCCGAACATGAGCAGGGCGCCGAGGGTAAGAGTGCTGACCACGGCCCAGAGCATGACCGCCTGGGCCAGGGGACGCGCCCCTACGGTGCGGAGTGTGTCCCGACTCAGCCCGGCGCCGATCAGAAAGAGCGTCACCACCAGGCTCTGGCGGGCAACGGCCGACAGGCCGCCCCACAACAGGCTGAATTGGGGCAGAAGAGTGCGTATCGTTGCCGCCGCGACAAAACCGATGATGAAAAGTGGAACAGCGGCCTTCTGGTCCGACCCCTTGAGCCATCCGGTAACGATGACAATGGGGGTGATCCAGATGGCGCGGGCCAGCTTGACGGTCGTGCCCACCGCCAGGGCTTGCGGGCCGAACGCCGCGGCTGCGCCCACCACGCTGCTGGTATCGTGGATCGCCAGACCTGCCCAGGTGCCGAAGAGCGCCTGGTCCAGGTGCAGACCGCGGCCGACCAGGGGAAACAGGAGCAGGGCCAGTGAGTTGAGGGCGAATACCGTGGCCAGGGCAACGGCGATCTCCTCGTTCTTCGCCCTGACGACCGGCGCCATGGCCGCAATGGCGCTGCCGCCGCAGATGGCGGTGCCGAAGGAGATCAGGAGCGATGTGTTAGTGCCGGTCTTCAGCACCCTGCCGAGCAGGTAGCCCATGGTCAGCGTCATGGAGATGCCGATTACCGTGTAGACGAACGACTCCCTCCCCGCGTGGGCCACGTCCCCCAGGCTGAGCCCGAATCCGAGACCGACAACGGAGACCTGAAGCAGCCGCTTGCTCCAGGCAGCGGATTGTGCCGGCCAGGGGTTTCCCAGCAACAGACTGAACAGCATGCCACCGATGAGAGCCGCGGCCGTACCGACCCGGGGGCAAGCGCACCCCGCAACCAGGACTGCAAACAACCATTTTTTTGCCACTCCCGTGTTCATGAGCCCCTTTCCCGAACGCTGATGTGTTACGTCATTGTAGCAACCGTCAAATATAAGTAAACTTCAAAATATTTGTATTTATCATCAAAAATATTTATATACATTACATGGCCATAACCCTCCGGCAGTTGGAAATTTTTTCGCTCATCGCAACGAGCGGTCAGGCGACCACCGCCAGCAGGCAGCTTCTCATCAGCCAGTCGGCCGTCAGCATGGCCCTGGCCGAGCTGGAGCGTCTCACCGGCGCGCCCCTGTTCGAGCGGCATGGCAAACGGCTGGTACTGAACGACCGGGGCCGACTGCTCGTGCCCGAGGCGCAGGAGATCGTGAGCCGGGCCCACGCGGCGGAACAGATGCTCCGCGAAGCGCTTGACGAACCGCTCGGCACCATCCGCGTCGGCGCCAGCACAACCATCGGCAACTATCTCCTCCCGTCGCTGCTGGCCGAATTTGCCCGACGCTATCCGCGGGCAACGCCCCAACTGCAGGTCGCGAACACCCAGCAGATAGAGGCGGCCATGGAAAGCGGCGAACTGGACGTGGGGCTGGTAGAGGGACCGCATCACCTCGCCTCGCTCCAGGCAAGCGCCTGGCGGGATGATGAACTCGTGGTGGTGGTTGGCCGGGGCCACCCTTGGGAACGGGAGGGCACCGCCGATGGCCGGATGCTGGCCGAAGCTGCCTGGATCATGCGCGAGAAAGGCTCGGGCACGCGGGAGGTGTTCGAAGCGGCCATGGCCGCGCAGGTCATCGGCCACACCGTCACGCTGGAGCTGGGACACACCGAGGCCGTAAAAAAAGCCGTGGAGGCGGGCCTGGGGGTCAGCTGCCTGTCCCGCTTGGCAGTGCAACGGGAGATCGAGCATGGTTGGCTGCGGGGGGTGACCACCCCCCTGGACCTGCGGCGCCGGTTGACGGTGCTGACCAGGTCGGAACGCTACCGGTCAAAACTCTTGGAGACATTTCTCGCACATTTGCATACAATCGGTCCCTGAGCGCCGCACACAGCCAACACGGGGATGCAGGCACACACATCCTCTCTTCGGAACGGACACCCATGCAACTCTCCAAAAAGAACATACTGGCAGTTCTCCGCGAATATGACGG
>DATBXI010000454.1:0-10405 GCA_036514355.1 Desulfuromonadaceae bacterium | reverse complement strand
GTAATCCCACACCCGCAGGTCGTCCTTCCCCCCGCACCATTCGCAGGCAAAACCGGCCCGTTTGCCGATGTTCTTACCCAGCGCGTTGATCGCTTCCTGCCGCTCCTTGTTCGCCTGATAGCCCTTTGCCATGGTGTTTCTCCCTATGCGCCCACCCGTTTTTCATGGGCCTTCTGACCGTGGACCCGCTCGTAGGCCTTGCAGAACGGGCAGATGTTCGTTTCGATGGCCTTCACAAAGTTGAAGACCATACCCTGCTGATGGTGCCGGGCGTGGAGGCAGACCGGGCAGCATTCGCAGACCTTGGCCAGGGCTTTGTCGAGCGCACTACTTTCGGTGGCGTTCATGAGGCAACTCCTGGAGTTCAGATTCTTCCAACAAGGCAAATCTCGGCACCTGCCGCCCCTCCACTGTGACCAGTTCCCGGAACATCGCCAGCGGCCTGACCCAGAGGGAATGATCACCGTACAGTTGCCGGTAGACCACCATCTCCTCCTCGGTCTCGCTGTGGCGGGCAATGCCGATCACCTCGTACTCGTTCCCCTTGTAGTGCCGGTAACGGCCGGGACGTATGGTTTCTCTTTGCATGTTCATGAGCGCTCCAAGAAGCCTGACTTTACCCACAATCCCGCCTGCTGGCAACCCGAAAGCCACTATAAAGCAAAAAGCCCGCTATTGCGGGCTTTTTGACACGCTTCCGGCATCGAGCGCGCATGTCACTTGGTCTTGACAAACTTCAGCGCCGCCGAGTTCATGCAGTAGCGCAGCCCCGTAGGGGGCGGACCGTCGTCGAAGACATGTCCCAGATGGGCGTCACAGCGGGCGCAGTGCACCTCGGTGCGCACCGAGAAGAAGGAGCGGTCCTCGGCAGTGCCGATGTTCTCCTTGGCCACCGGCGCCGTGAAGCTGGGCCAGCCGGTCCTGGACTCGTACTTGGTGTCCGAGGTGAACAGGTCGAGCCCGCAGCAGACGCACTGGTATACCCCCTTTTCGTGGTTGTTCCAGTACGCGTTGGCATAGGCCCGCTCCGTCCCTTTCTGGCGCGTTACGTGAAACTGCTCCGGCGTGAGCTGCCGCTTCCACTCCGCATCGCTCTTGACCACTTTTTCCGACATGACGTACCCTCCCTTTGCCACCGACCAGACCCGAATCTGTGCTGTTGCCGCCCAGGCGATGGCGCCCAGCGCCAGAATGCCTATACAGAGACCGATTGCCGCCCTGTACCTATTCATAACCGCTCCTCTCGCGTGCAGTGATTTGTTGTCCTGGGCAAACTGTAGCAGAACAGCACCGGTTTTCAAGCAGGGCGCCCAGCCTTTCCCTGCCATAACCAAAGCAAATCATTGTATAATTGAATCACCAAAGGCACGACCATGAAAGGGGGTGTTAATATGGTGAGTTTTTACGACCCGGTAGATACGAACGATCTGAACCGGGTAGTGCGGATATTGAAAAAAGATGGGATCGAATTCGTTACGCGGGCGGAAATGGTACGCGGCATCAGCCCGCTGCAGATACTGGTGGCCGAGGAAGATCTGGCACGCGCGGAAGAGTCTCTCCTGACCCATTGAGCATGGTCGGGGACGACCCGTGCCGACCTCACGATGCACTCACTATAACAACCCGCACGAGCGGGTTTTTTGTTGCCACTGGATCAAAGCCGTGCTATCAGGGTCAGCTTTCGATTTCAGCAGAGGGGTACTGTTCATGATTCACCTTTCCAACATAACCAAACAGCACGGCTCGCAACTGCTCTTCCGCGATGCCAGCTTCCAGATCCTGCCCGGTTCGCGCTGCGGCCTGGTGGGCCCCAACGGCGCAGGCAAGACCACCATCTTCCGCGTCATCACGGGCGAGGAGGAGGTGGACGCCGGAGAGATCACCTGCGCCAAGCGGACCACCATCGGGTATTTCTCCCAGGACGTGGGGGAGATGGCGGGGCGCTCGGCCCTGGAGGAGGTTATGGCAGGCTCGGCCGACACCATGCGCCTGGCCGGCGAGTTGAAGGAGATGGAGGCGGCCATGTGCGTGCCCCAGTCCGACGACGAGATGGCGGCCCTGCTGGAGCGCTACGGCGCGGCCCAGGAGGAGTTCGAGCACCGGGGGGGCTACGACCTGGATACCCGGGCTCAGACCGTGCTGACCGGCCTGGGGATCGGGCCGGACCGCTTTCACCATCCGGTGGAATCGTTCAGCGGCGGCTGGAAGATGCGCATCGCCCTGGCACGCATCCTGACCCTCAAGCCGGACGTGCTGCTCCTGGACGAGCCGACCAACCATCTTGATGTGGAGTCGATCATCTGGCTGGAGGAGTGGCTGGCAAACGAGTTCGACGGCGCGCTGCTCATGACCAGCCACGACCGCGACTTCATGAACCGCATCGTGACCCGGATCATCGAGGTGGCCAACAAGACGGTCACCACCTATGGCGGCAACTACGATTTCTACGAGCGGGAGCGGGACATCCGCCGCGAACAGCTCCTGGCCAGCCACAAGCGCCAGCAGGAGATGCTGGCCAAGGAGGAGGAGTTCATCGCCCGGTTTGCGGCCCGCGCCTCCCACGCGGCCCAGGTCCAGTCACGGGTGAAGAAGATCGAAAAGATCGAGCGCATCGAGATCCCGGCCGAGGAGCGGGTGGTGCGCTTCGAGTTCAGCGAACCGCCCCGGAGCGGCGACGACGTGGTGGTGATGGAGGGGCTGGCCAAGAGCTGGCGCCTGCCCGACGGCCGGGAGCACCCGGTGTTCAGCGGCATCTCCGGCATTATCCGGCGCCGGGACAAGATCGCCGTGGTGGGGGTCAACGGGGCCGGCAAGTCCACCCTGCTCAAGGTGCTGGCCGGGCAGACGGAAGCATGCAGCGGCACGGCCGCCCTGGGTGCCAACGTTGAGCTGGGCTATTTCAGCCAGCACGCCATGGAAGTGCTCGACCCGCGCAAGACCGTGTTCGAGACCGTGCAGGACGCCATGCCCCTGGCCAACATCGGCGTGATCAGGAACCTTCTGGGGGCCTTCCTGTTCCAGGGGGACAGCGTTGACAAGCGGATCGAGAACCTGTCCGGCGGCGAGCGGAGCCGGGTGGTGCTGGCCACGCTCCTGGCCCGGCCGGTCAATTTCCTGGTGCTGGACGAGCCCACCAACCATTTGGACATCCGCTCACGGGAGATCCTCCTGGGTGCGCTGACAAACTTCACCGGCACGGTGGTGCTGGTCAGCCACGACCGCCACTTCCTGCGCCACCTGGTGGACCGGGTATTCGAGATCGATCACGGCGAGATGCGGGTCTACGAGGGGAATTACGAGTACTATCAGCACAAGGTGCATGGGGAGATTTAGAACTGCTCTAAAAAAAGCATTTGCCACAGAGGCACAGAGCAACAAAATTAGTAGTTACTTCCTTGAGCAACCACGTAACGTTTCTCCATCTCTGTGAATGGGTTTAAAACTCTGAGTTTTCCTCTGGGTCTCCGTGGCTCTGTGGCCTAAGTGTCGTGTTGGCTGGGTTGGGCTAATAGAGACCGTGATGGTGGCTTGAACGGACGCGGCGCTTGTGTACGGCCCTGCTTGACACGTTGCTACAAGGCCACGACACCGCCGGAGACCACGAACTTCACCGCCTCCTCTACGCTCATGCCGCTCTCGTACACCTGGTCTTCGGGAAAGAAGAGGGCAAACCCGGAAGTGGGATTGGGCATGGTCGGCACGTACACCACCACCAGCCGCCGGCCGTCACGCTCCACCTCGGCGGTGACGAAACCAATGGCCCGCACTCCTGGCCTGGGCCACTCCACGAACACCGCCCGCCGATAGGAGGTCTTTCCTTCACGGAAGACCTGGGTCAACTGCTTGCTGGAACTGTAGATCGACTTGACCAGCGGGATGCGGGTCAACAGTTCGTCACCCCAGCGGAAGAGCTGTTTTCCCAGCACGTTGGTGGCCAGGATGCCGGCCAGGTAGATGACGACGGCGCCGGTGATCATGCCGAGCCCGGGCAGATGGGACTCGTGATGGCTGACCAGGGTCATGAGGTCGTCCAGGTAGCTTCCCAGGATGCCGTCTGCAAAGTTGAACAGGAATTTGAGGATGAAGATCGTGATCCCCACCGGGATAACCACGAACAATCCTGCAAAGAACTTCCCTTTCAGATGGTCGTAGATGAGTTTCATGGTACGCCTCGCCTGGGGTGATTTTCGGCGAGCATACCCCTTCCGGCGATAAAGTCAACCCGTGCGCTCTGCCTCTCTGACGCACGCTGCCCTTATGATGCGCGTGCGGCAACACCACCCGCGTCGAGCCGCCTGTCCGGCCTCAATTTCCGCGTCACCGCCACCGGCACCGCGCGGGGCGGGACCGCTGTCTTCGCCTCGGCACGAGCAAGGCCGAACAGGTCGACTAACTGCCGCGCCACCTCCGCCGACCGCCGGCCAGGCCGATACACTTTCGCCTGTTCATCCCAGCGCACCATGCCCCGGCTTTCCAGCGTGACAAACAGCAACAGCGCTTCATTGCGGCTTATGCCCAATTTGACAGCCACGTCACGGATCGTCAGCCGCTCGGTACCCGCAACCAGCATTTCCAGAAGTTCCAACGTCTTTTCCGCTGCCCTCACCGTCAGCAGGCGTCTTTCCTTGCGCATCGTGTCCTCTCCGCTTCCGTAGTTACGTAGTTACCATCTCACTGCTGCTTGGCATCCCGCGTGCCTTCAGGATCGTTCACACTGTTCCATCCCGGTCAACAGGCGTTCCATTGCTTCGCGCATCAACTGCGATACGCTGCGTTTTGTCCGTATCACAAACTCGTCAAGCGCCTCACGCTCCGCATCGCTGATGCGCAGGCTTACCACATTGTACCGTGGATGCTCTTTCAGTGACCCCATACCCATGCTCCTTTGATCGTAATTTCGCCTAGCGAAATTATATTTCTTTTTGCAAAACGGTTGTACTAAAAAACAGAGTCCGTGTAAACAGAATTTTTCATCACGCTGTTTGTATGAATCCCCATTAATAGTGTCGCATTTATACGATATTTCGAGACATATCATCACGAATGCCACTACCGTAATCTGCATTGCATTTCGCAGTGCAAAACGCTATTTTAAAATAAATACTGTTTGACTTCTTAAATTGTTTGTGCAAATCTGCCATAATTTCGCAGAATGAAACAGATAGCGTATTCAGACGGGAAAACACATGGGCGAGCAGGACACATCAGGGGACCGTCAGTCGGTTCGCGCCCTTGAGCGCGGACTGGAGGTGCTGCGTTGCTTCAAGCCGGGTGACCGTTTTCTCGGCAACCAGGAGATCGCTGCGCGCACCGGGTTGCCGAAGCCGACCATCTCCCGCCTGACCCACACCCTGACCCGGCTCGGCTACCTCAGCTACTCGGAAAAGTTCGGCAAATACCACCTCGACTCCGCCGTACTTGCTCTGGGGTACTCCTACCTGGTCAACATGGATGTGCGGCGCATTGCCAAGCCCCTGATGCAGGAGCTGGCGGAATATGCCCAGGCCTCGGTGGCCTTCGGTGTCCAGGACCGCCTCAGCATGCTCTACATAGAGGCGTATCGCAGCAGCGCCACCGTCACCCTGACCCTGGATGTGGGGTCCCAGATCCCCATTGCCACCACGTCCATGGGGCGCGCCTTGCTCTGCGCCCTCCCGGAGGCGGAGCGGGAATCCATCCTCGGGCAGATACAACTGCGCAGCGGCGCCGACTGGCCCCGGATCAAGGCCGGCATCGACCAGGCGCTGAAAGACTATGCCGAACGGGGCTTCTGCCTTTCCCTGGGCGAATGGAAACGGGACGTTCATGCCGTCGCAGCACCGCTCCTTCCTTCGGACGGCTCCCGCATCCTCGTCTTCAGCTGTGCAGGGGCCGCCTTTCAACTGCGGCGCCACATGCTTGAAGATGACATCGGCCCCCGCCTCCTCAATCTCATCACAAATGTCAAGGACGCCCTCGAACGCCTGTCGTAGACCGGGGCAGGTCTCTCCCAACACGTACCGCAAACCGACACCACAACCTGCACACCCGTCCGAACTACGGTGCACTACACCAACATGGAGCACATGGATACACTATGACGAATCTGATTACCGAGAGCGGCCTGAAGCGACTGGAGGCGGAGTACCACCAGTTGTGGCGCGTGGAACGCCCCAAGGTTGTCCAGGGGGTATCCGATGCCGCGGCAGAGGGGGACCGCTCCGAGAATGCCGAATACATTTACGGCAAAAAACGGCTGCGGGAAATCGACCGCAAGCTGAAGCACCTGGGGAGCAGGCTCAAGGTGCTCAAGATAGCCGCAGCTCCTCCCCATCCCGCAGTGGTTTCCTTCGGTTGCTGGGTCACCTATGAGGACGAGGATGGCGCCCAGCGCTGCTATCAGCTGGTCGGCCCGGATGAAATAGACGTGGCCGAAGGGCGCATCAGCATCGATTCGCCTGTTGGACAGGCCCTGCTGCACAAACGCCTGGATGATGAAGTCGTGATCCGTCGCCCATCAGGCGATCTGACCGTGTATATCACCGACATCAGCACCACGCGCCCCTGAACCACCCTCCCCACCATCGCCACTTTGCCGTTTTTTCACGCAAAACCCCTTTCGCGGCGCGATACGTCTCGGGCCAATGGTATACTTGTGTAAAGGGTCTGCCAGGGCAAGGAGGAGGTTATGATCTGGGAATACAAGATCGTGTTTGTGGGAACCGAGACCGCGGACGAGGATGAATATGAAACCCGCCTGCATGACGGGGTCCATCTGTTGAACGAATTGGGGAGTGAGGGGTGGGAACTGGTTGCCTACCTGCCGCGCCAGATGGCCAGCGGGTTCGCCAGATACCACGTGGTTCTCAAGCGCCCCAAGGGTGGCGGGTGAGCGGAACGGGTCATCCGCCCGCAACTACACAGGCACCATGGGGGCGCGTCTTGGAAGGGGAAGCTATTGAGGATACCGGACTGACAGACGAGGGAGCGCCCTAGTAACTACTGACGATGGCAATGGGGAAGGGAACGGGAGGCGATGCGATCAAGGGGGCATCTGCGGCAGGTTTCAGGCGGACATCTCCTTCAACTCCCGGATGATCTCCACCTGCCGTTGGAAGATATATTGCGAAATCTGCTGTTCCAGAGCACTATCGGGCGTCATGGAAAATCTGAACACCTTGGATGCTTCCAGTTCCGTGCTGCCGAGACAGCGGGCCGGCGCCTTGACGATGGAGAACGTGTTCTGGATGATGTTCGGCAGCTTGAACTGCAGCGTCGTGTCAAAGGCCTCCTCGGAGGAAGGGGCGCTGTCGGACATGAGGGCAGCGCCGTGCATGGAGAGGTTGACCAGTGTACCGGGCACCGATTCCCCCCCGAACTGGAAAGCAGCCTCGGTCGGCGGATCCAGTTCCAGCCGGATGGCACTGCGGCGCTCGGCGAGGATATCGGCGAAAAAGAACTTGTTCAGGGTCGCGGCCTGCCTCCTGACATTGACATAGAGGACGTTGGCGCCGACCTCATGGGGAAACGCGGAGCAACGGATGAAGACGTATCGGTACTTTTCGATGGCAACGGCCTGCTGGGGATGGATATCCAGCTCAAGGGCGCCGTTGGAAATGCCTTCGATGGTAGCGGGGTATTTGAGGGGCAGACCTTTGTAATAATTGATCAGGGAAACACCTACTTTTCCCTGCTTGGTGAGCTCTTTGAACGTGTCCAGTATCTGGGCCTGGTCATCATCGTAGGTCTTTTCGATCCTCGTGCTGTACAAAAAGGAAAAATCCATGACAGCTCTCCGTCAAACCGGCTAATAAAGACAAGGCCAAGAAGTGTTGTTCCAACACATGTTTTTTGCACACGATCTCTACGCCACCAGTCAACAAACCGGCGAAGGTGCTGTTGTAACATATTTCAGGGCATGATGAAAACAAAAAGAGGAGCGCTAACATCCTTTTAATGCTGCACCGGCGAATGACCGTAGATGCGTGTCATTTGCTGGCGACTTTGCCGGTTCTTGGCTATACTGGAACCGTCAGACAGAGATTCATGTTTCCGCTGCAATCAAAGGAGAGCACCATGAGTTCACAGGAACAGATCAGGCAGTTTCTCGCTTCCGAGGCGTTCGGTGTTGTGGGAGCATCCGCCAACCCCCACAAGTACGGCAACAAGGTGCTGCGGTGCTACCTGCAGCACAACCGCCGTGCGATGCCGGTCAATCCCACAGAGAGCGAGATCGAGGGAACCTCGTGCGTGGCCGGAGTCGTTGACCTCCCGCCGGAGGTTAAAAGCATATCCATGATCACCCCACCGGCGGTTACCGAACAACTCGTGCCGCTGGCCATCGCGCACGGCATCGAAAACATCTGGATGCAACCGGGCGCGGAGAGCCCCGAGGCGGTGTCGCTCTGCCACCAGCACAACGTCAACGTCATCGCCGACGGGAGCTGCATCCTGGTCGTACTCGGTTACCACGATCACTGATCTCCGTAACCGCTGCTTTGTTCCAGCAGAAACTCCACAAAGGCGCGATTGGCCCGCGACAGGTAGGCGCCCCGCTTCCAGGCAATCATCAGGTCCAGGTAGAGGGGGGGATCGAACGGCACGGCCGCCAGGTCCTCGTCGCCGGTGACAACCATGCGGAGAAATGTGGAAATTCCCAGTCCGCCACGCACCAGGGATTTGACCAGCGAAAACAGGTTGGTCTCGAACACGATGCGCGGCTCCATGCCGCTCCCCCTGAACACCTCGAAGAGCAGTTCCCGCAGATAATACCCCTCCTTGTAGAACACCAGCGGCTCACGGACGAATTCCCTAAAGGTCACTGACGGCTTTTGGGCAAAAGGATGGCCGGCCGGCACGCAGACCACCACCTCTTCCCGCAGGAAATGCCGTGCTTCCAGGCTGTCGGGCACGCTGCGCCCGGCAATGACCCCCATGTCCAACTCCCCCTGGCTGATCATCTGCTGGATACGCCAGGCGCCTTCGCCGTAGACTGACAGGGCCAGGTTCGGATACCGTGCCTTGAAATCGCAGAGGATAGCGGGAAAGAAATAGGCGCTCAGCATGGGGGGGATGCCGATGCGCACCTCTCCCTTGTTCAGGCCGCTCAGATCCGCCATCTCCAGTTTTGCCGCCGTTACCCCTGCCAGTATCCTTCGGGCGTGATTCAGAAAGATCTCCCCCTCCGCGGTCAGCGTCACCCGCTTGTCCTGGCGGTTGAAGAGGGTCAGTTCCAGTTCGTCCTCAAGTTTTTTTATGGCCACGCTCACGGCCGGCTGGGCAATGCGCAGCCGCTCGGCGGTGCGGGTAAAATTGCCGCTCCGGGCAATCTCCACAAAATACCGCAATTGTCGGATGTCCACGGCACCTCCTCGATATATAATTATTATCGCAATCATAACAATTATATATTTTTCTTATCGTCAGGCAAGTGCTACGGTGCTGCAATCGAAGGACAGGAGTGCCTGAAAAGGGGGTGCCATGAGCGACACACCTGGGTTCAAAGATCATTTTTCCGGTCAGGCCGCAGAGTACACACGCTACCGCCCCAGTTACCCCGCCGAACTGTTTCGGTGGCTGGCCGGTCTCACGACGGCCCACGACACGGCCTGGGACTGCGGCTGCGGCAACGGCCAGGCCGCCGTCGCCCTGACCCCCTACTACCGCCAGGTCATCGCCACCGACCCCAGCCCGCAGCAGATCGCGCAGGCCCAGCCCCACGAGCGCATCCGCTACGGCGTGGCCCCGGCGGAAACATCGGGCCTTGACGCGCACAGCGTGGACCTGATCGTGGTGGCCCAGGCGTTGCACTGGTTCGATTTCGAGCGCTTTTACCAGGAGGCACGGCGGGTGGCACGTCCCGGCGCCATCCTGGCGGCCGTTTCCTACGGACCGGTGCGGGTGGAGGGAGCTCCGGACCGGGTGGTGGACCGTTTCTATTACGACCTGATCGCCCCCTACTGGCCGCCCGAGCGGCGCTACGTGGACGAGGGATATGCGACCATTCCCTTTCCGTTCCCGGAGATCATGGCTCCCACCTTTGCCATGGCGGCCGATTGGAATCTGGCGCATCTGACCGGGTATCTAAGCACCTGGTCGGCGATCAAGGAGTACGAGAAACGCCAGGGGAACAATCCCCTGGCGCTCATAGGCGATGAACTGGCCGCGGCATGGGGCGATCCCCTGCAGGAGCGGCGCATCAGCTGGCCGCTGGCGTTACGGGTCGGAAGGATAACGGCGCAGCCATGAGCACGGTAACGCACACCCTACCTCCTGAGGGTCGGGTCAGCATCGGCACCGACAGTTTCCGGCGCGCCAACCTGGCCCTGTTCTGCGCCGGTTTCGTCACCTTCGTGACCCTCTACGACGTGCAGCCGTTGCTGCCCTTGTTCTCCCGCGAGTTTGCCGTGTCGCCCGCCGTGGGGAG
>DATBXI010000453.1:0-6090 GCA_036514355.1 Desulfuromonadaceae bacterium | reverse complement strand
TCATGTTGGCAAGGAATGCACTTTTCGAGCGATTGGCGGCGTCCGCGGCAGCCTTTGCCCGCTGCAACTCCTCGGCGACCCGTTTCCGTTCGGTGATGTCCACGAACGTCACGACCGCGCCGATGATGGCCTCGTCCCGTTTTTGCGGATGGGCCCATAATTCGGCCGGAAAGCTGGAGCCGTCCGCCCGCCTCACCATCTCGTTGTCCGAATGCACCCCCTTGCCGGTCCTGATCGCCTCCTGAAGCGGGGATTCCGTGTCCGGGTATGGAGTATCGTCCGGATGCGCGTGGTGAATGGATCGGTGCATTTCCGTGCCGATCAGGTCGTCCGGGTTGTCATAGCCGAGCATCGTGAGGCAGACCGGATTGCAGAACGTACAGACACCGTTCGTGTCGGTGCCGTAGATGGCCTCTGCGGCGGAATCCAGCAGAAGCCGGTGCTGGTCCTGGGTTTTGCGCAGTTGTGCAATTGCCGAGAAGATGCGTCCTTCCAGCGAATGGTTGAGATACTCCAACTCCAGGCTTTTGGCGGCCAGATCCTCCTGGGCAGCCATGTGCTCGGCAATCTCTTCCTCCAGCAGCACGGCTTGCTCCTGAAGCGATTCCTGGGCTGTCCGGCGCTCGTCGATCTCATCTTCAAGCAGTTTTTTCTGCATGCACAGAGCGGCTGCGCTCTGGGACAGTCGGCGCCACCCAACAGCGACCATACCCAGCCCGCACAGCCAGATGGCGCCATGGGCAACACCACCTCCCACCATTTGCACGCTTCTGCTTTCGGAGAATTGCGCCAGCGGGACCGATATGCTGATCCCGCCGCGCACGTCGCCGACCTTGTACCCCTGTACGGCATGGCACTTCAGGCACTCACTGCCGGTGATGAAGGGGCGCATGAGGCACAGGTATTCGTGCCCTTTCAGTACCCGCACCTCGCAGACCTCCTTCACCCCCTGCTCGAAGGCGCGCAATGCTCCGGCCTCCCACGGATCAGGGGCGTTTTCGGGATTGAGGGGCTTCAGACTGGTGATACGGCCCCCTACCATCTGCTCCTGCCTGCCGGCAGCCTCGTAAACCTGCCGCACCATGTAGGCTGGGTTCGTCAGGGTAAGGGATCTGCCGGAAGGCGTGGGTATATCCCGGTCCGGTATGTGCGCAAGGTAGGGGTTGGGCGGAGAATGCTCGGTGACCTGCATGTACAGCCCCCCGTGGCCGGCAACCCAGTGACTGTAGAGGGCATCCTTGTCAAAGGCCAGCCGGGCCTCCACCTTGGCGAACTCCAGGACGTCCCTGCGCCCATCGTACTGGAGCCAGCCAAAGGAACATGCCACGAGCACCGTCCAGGCAATGGCAAGAACGATTGCGTGCCTGCGTATCCGGTCGGGTTGGGAAAACATGACCCACCTCATATCCGTCGGCGCCTTCCGGGCGCGTGATGTGGTCATTGCAAAGGGAATTGGCGGCAGAGGTACTGATGGGTACGTTGCGGACCGCCTGGCTGTAAACAGCAGCAACCATGCCAACCACATGATTGCATCTGATTTCGGTTTCTTATGCGATTGGCGGGATACGGGAAGGGGTGCGATCTGTAAAAATTAGTTACCCAGTTAATGAAATGCTGACATGGAACGCTGTTCGGGCGTGGCCCCGGCGGGCCATCACTATTTGCATCCCTGTTACGTTACACCCCAGCGTTCACAGGATTATAACCCCCTTTCAACATTCCTGTAACACGCGCCTGATAGATTTGCCCCATAATGAGTTCTTCTGCCACGCACAACATACCCCGGCTCAGCACGGTCATGAAGCCGGTGGCGCCCATACCGGCCCAGACGCCGGTCAAGGACGTTGCCGCCCTTTTCCAGGCAGACCCCTCCCTGCTGATGATACCGGTGAACGGCCCTGGGGGCTTCGAAGGGGTTATCAGCCGGCGCGAGCTGTTCTCCCAGCATCTTGCCCGCCAGTACGCCATGGAGTTGTACGGCAAGAAGGCGATCAGCCTGCTGATGAACACCCATACCGTCACCATGACCCCGGAAACCGACGTGAGTTCGGCACTGGCGCAGCTTCTCGGGCACGATCCCGACCTGGACACCGACTCCTTCCCCGTCCTTACCGACGACGCCTGCGTGGGGATCGTGCACGTGGCCGAACTGATGATGGCCATCTCCAAGACCCAGGCCGGTCTGCTGGATACGCTGGAACTGCTCAGCGCCCGCATCCGCGAGGAGGTGGACAAGGCCCGCCAGATCCAGCGGGAGTTGCTGCCCCCCGCGTCGTTCACCCATGCCGGGCTGGTCCTGGATGCGGTATTGATCAACTCCACCGAGATCAGCGGTGATTTTTACGACTACTTTGTCATGGACGACGGACAGCGCCTGGGCGTGATGGTGGGGGACGTGAGCGGACACGGCGTGCAGTCGGGCATGGTGGCGACAGCGGCCAAGGCGGGGCTCCACCTGCTGCTGGAACGGGGGATCACCACCCCCGGCGCGCTGCTGGCCGGCATGAACACGGCCGTGATGGCAACCGCGTCCAACGCCCTCATGATGACTGCGATCGTGGCGGTGGTGGACCTGTCGTCGCACACCCTGACCATGGCCAATGCCGGCCATAATTATCCCTTTCTCTACCAGGCCGCCGCGAAACAGGTCGTCATGCTGGACGAGGCCGGCGGCTTTCCCCTCGGATTCGACGCGGCAAGCGTCTATGCCGAAGCCTCCATGGCCTTTTGCTCCGGTGACCGCCTGCTGCTCTATACCGACGGCATCATCGAGGCGCGCGCCGCCAACGGCGAGGAGTTCGGGTACGAGCGTCTGGGCGACTATATGGGGGCTGCGCTGAACGGGGCGCCTCACGCATTCCGGCACGGCCTCGTGGAACAGGTGCGGGCGTTTTCCGCATCGGAACGGTTCGAGGACGACGTCACACTGCTGATCGTTGCCGCGGAAACTCCAGAGTAAACAGGAATGGCTTACGTGACATCACCCGCACTGAACGTACACGGCTTCCGTTTGAACGCCAACGGTACCATAGTTTGCACCCCCGGGTCTCCCCTGGTGCTGGACCGGGGTGACGGAGTTCATGAATGGCACGTCGGCTCGACCGACGACAAGGAAATGATCATCGCGCACCTGGAACAGGTGCTGGCGGGCAACGACGAGGCCCATGACTTCCTGCGGCAGCGCGCGGCCCTGATGGTGGACGAGATGCTGGAAAACGCCCTCTATGCCGCACCACGGGACGCCAGCGGCAGACAGCTTTTCACCAAGGGGGGCAAACGGGGGATACTGCCCGGTGAGCGCATCACGCTGCGCTGCTCGTTCGACGGGGAACGGCTCACCCTGGAGGTGAGCGACAGCTGGGGCAGCCTGTCCCCCGAGACCGTACAACGGTTCATCGCCCTGAACCTGGCCTCGAAGGGCGCCGACAGCCACCGGGCCGGGCGCGGCCTGTTCTTCATGTGGCACCTCATGGACGATTTCTACGTCAGCGTAAAACCCGGGGAGGAGACCGCCATAGGCGGTGCCCTGCCCCTGTACCCACAGTCAAACGAACAAGGAGCGTACAACCATGGAACAGCCGTTCAAGATTGATATCCGCAAGGGAGCCGCCGGCGATACGGTCGAGTTCTACGGCAACATCGACGCCCATGCGGACCGGCATTTCGACGACCTTATCCGGCAGGTTTCGGCCAACCGGGTCATCATGGATTTCAGCGCCGCCGGGCGCATCAATTCCATGGGCATCGCCCTGCTGCTCCGTTCCATCAAGAGCATCAAGACGGAGAAAAAGGCCGAGATCTCCATCCAGGGGCTGAATCAGATCAACACCATGCTGTTCAAGATGACCGGCATCTTCCTGCTGGCCTCGGAAGCGCGGGCGGTCTGAAGGAGCATCCAATGTCATGTTTTGAGCGGGTCCTGCGGCCGTTCGATTATTCCGGGATCGACGCGCAGATAGAGAAGTTCCGGCGACTGGCCGCGGAATACAGGCAGGATAACATGGCCTACTACGGGGAGTACCTGTCGAGCATCCTGTTTGGCGACGAATATCCGGACGCAGGGGCAACCGGATCCGAAGAACGCCCCGGTCGCTGAGCCCGGCGTCGGGACTGGTGCCTCCCCGACGGCGTGTCCGCGGCAGCGGCAACAGACAAAAAAACCCGCGTCGAGGAGACGCGGGGTGATACCATTGCATGGGGGAGTTTACTATTTGTTCGTCTATGGCTCGGGGTCACGCTCCAGGCCGTGGGGCCCCACCGTCCACGTTCCGGCCCGTGTGTGCGCTTCGGGCCGGCTTGCGCCCCGCAGGTCGCGGAACTTCTCGATCTGGGAGTCGATCTCGGCAACTCCGCGGAAAAATGGCCTGAACAGCCGTCCCATCATAACCTCCATGACTGCCGCTGCTCTCCTAACACAACCCTGCACTGATCCTGCCCTCCAGCGGGGCAACGGACACATCGTTGAGGCTCAGGGGACGATGGCATGCGCCGCATGAAGGCCCATCCTGCAACCGCGCCCACAACACCAGGTTCTCGCTATCGCACCAGTCACAGCACCAGAAGTAATAGTCTTCGTCGATCCGTATCTTCATCACGTATCCTCCTTGATCGTTTGTATGATATTACCCCCGGAGTATTACAGCCGTTTGTCGGATGGTAAAAATATAGGTAAAAATAGCGGCTGCCTTAAAAACCACAAACATGTTATCCTGCTGCAACACAACCGTAACAATGCCATGTTACAACAAGGAAACCATTCTGGTACTTGTGGCGTTCACGAACCCTATCGCCGCTATTGGGAGATACCGATGAAGAAAATCCTGGTGGTCGAGGATGAGAAGGACCTGGCCGAACTGCTGGTCTTCAACCTGGAAAAGGAAGGTTTCCGGATGCTCTGCGCCCATGACGGCGTGAGCGGCCTGGAAAAGGCGCGGCGCGAAGAGCCGGACCTGATCGTGCTCGACCTGATGCTGCCCGGCCTGATGGGCACCGAGGTCTGCAAGGAACTCCGCAAGGAGCCGCGCACTGCGCGCATACCGGTGCTGATGCTGACCGCCAAGGGAGAGGAAATCGACCGGGTGGTCGGGTTCGAAGTGGGTGCCGACGACTATATCGTCAAACCCTTTTCCATGCGCGAACTGCTGCTCCGCATCCGCGCCATCATCAGGCGCTGCGAGGGGCAGACCCCGGCCCTGTCCGGCAAGCTGCTGACCATCGGCGGCATCACCATCGAGAGCGAGCGCCACCGGGTGCTGAGCGACGGCCAGGAGGTGGACCTCACCTCCACCGAGTACAAGCTCTTGCTCTATCTGGTTGAGCGCCCCGGCCGGGTGCTTTCCCGCGAGCTGCTCCTGCAGAATGTGTGGAGCTACAACAACATGGGCGACACCCGTACGGTGGACACCCACATTACCCGCCTGCGGGGCAAGCTGGGGGCCGCGGGCGACCTGATCAAGACCGTGCGCGGCTTCGGCTACAAGCTGGAGGAATAAGGCGATGCAATTCCGGGTCAAACTGATGTTTTCCTACCTGCTGCTGATCGTGCTGGTCAGCGGCAGCATCTATCTCTATATCGACCATATCCTTGAGAAAAACCTGGTCAGGGAAAGCCGGGCCAGTCTGGTGAGCGAAACCCGCCTGGCGCGGATGCTCATCAGCACGGGCAACATGGCAGCACCCCAGCAGTTGGCCGAGACCATCGGTTCGGCGATCAGGGCGCGCGTCACCATCATCGCCCGCGACGGCCTGGTCATCGGCGATTCCGAGGTAGGAGGCCCCGGACTGGCGGGGATGGAGAACCACCTGGACCGCCCCGAGGTGCAGGAGGCCCTGCGAACGGGCACAGGGACATCCATGCGCTATTCCGAGACCCTGCGGATGGAAATGCTCTACGTGGCCATGACCTACGGCAACGGGCATGCCGACGGCTTCGTCCGCCTGGCCATGCCGCTCTCCTACATCGCCAGCGCCCGCTCGGCCCTGCATGGCCTGCTGGGCGGGGCGACGGGACTGACCGTGCTGGCCGCCCTGCTGCTCAGCTATCTCCTCTCCAACCTGACCACGCGCCCCCTGCGCGACATGGCGGCGGCC
>DATBXI010000452.1:0-3296 GCA_036514355.1 Desulfuromonadaceae bacterium | reverse complement strand
GCGGCTTTTGGGCTATCCGCAGCCGGACTACTGCCACCTGCCGCTGGTGACCGGGCCGGGAGGGGGCAAGCTGAGCAAGCGGGACAACCTGGTGTCCCATCACCTGGGGAACTGGCGCGGCAGGGAAGGGGCGCTGCTGCTGGGGGTGTTGCGTTTCCTGGGGCAGGATCCGCCGGCGGAGCTGGCCGGGGCCGGCTGCGGGGAGATCCTGGCCTGGGGGGCGGCGCATTTCGATGTAAAGCGGCTGCCGGCGCAGGGTGGCGAGCTTGCTGCCCCGGTTACAGGGGATGCCCCTGACGGACCTGCCCGTCACGCACCGTGACGCAGGGGCGGACACCGGAGAGATCGCGGCAGAGCAGCACGAGAAAGCGCACCGTGACCCAACGGTGAATGGCCGCCTGGGTCAGACGGTACAGCCAGTACCGGACCTTCGAGAGAGGGGGGGCGCCGAGGATCCGGGGACGATAGTCCGACAGCTGCACGGTCACCCTGGTCCCGGTGGGGCCGGGCTCGACCATGAAGCGGAGCTCACCCGGTTTGTCTGGGCATTTCTGCACCAGCAGGCCGCCGCAGATGGGCATGATGATGGCATTCCCTTCCTCCCGGGGGGTCAGAAAGCTGATCAGGCTCCAACGCGTGGCCCGCAGGCGGAACTCGATTCCGTGCGCCGATGTCACCGGCTGGATGATGGATCGGGTCGCTCGCCGGATGTGTGACAGATAGCGGTCCCAGAGGCTGCGGGGGGTGAGGCCCGAAGCTGCACCGGGAAGCGTGCTCCACTGGATCGAGAAGACGGAGAAGTCCTCCACCAGCACCTGCTGGCAGGCGATCTCCTGATGCGAACGGCGATGGGTGTCCATGCCCAGACTCTGCCATTGCGCATGGCTGATTGCAACCATATTCAGAACGTCGAAAGCCCATGAATAAGCCAATTCATGGGCTTTTGATGTTTATGTTGAACGCATGGACGCCAGCGTTTGTACACTGTTCTCCTCACTTCAGCAGCTTGAGCCCCGGCAACTGCCCGATCAACTGTATGTCCCCGATGCCGGGAATGGCGCCAGACAGCGTGGTCTTGGGCAGCGTGACGGTCCGCATGGGGGGGCAGGCATTGGTGCCCATGTAGGAGACTGCGGCGTTCAGTGATGCCTCGTTGGTGTTTCCCAGGGGATAATTCAGGTCATCGTATGCCTGACAGGTCGGCGCAAAACCCGACTTGAAATCATCCGTGCCATTGGCATTGACCCCCTCCACCTGGATGGCGAAATAGGTCTGCTGGCCGTAGGTGGTCGGGAAGAAGCCATAGGGTTTCCCGCAGGTGGTCCAGCCGATGCGGATCACCGGGATATGGGGCAGGAGGCCGTTGATAACCGATTCGCTGGCTGAGCAGGTGTTCGGCCCGGTCAGGACAAAGACCCGCCTGAGGCCGAGCAGGGGGAGTTGGGCACCGGTGCTGTCCAGGGCGCTGAAACGGTAGGTGTTCTGCGGGTCATTGGTCTGTTCCGGATGCTTGGTGTTGAACAACAGCTTTTCGAAGGTCTTGCCCTGCACCGCCGTACCGCCGATCATGGAGGCCACCTCCTGGGCAATCGACAAGGCGCCGCCGGTGTTGTAGCGCATGTCCAGCACCAGCTCGCTGATGCCCTGTTGTTTGAAGTACGTCATGGCATTGATGAGCCCCTGCTCGGAGGTGCGCAGGTGCTGGTTGAACAGGAGATAGCCGGCCTTGCCGCCGCCGGCGAGGGAGATGATCGACGGCTGGCCCACCGTGGTGGTGGAAAACGTCGCAGACACCAGGGAGGTTGTCTGGAAGGTGGCTGTGCCGGGGCGGCGGAACGTCAGGTTGACGGTTGCGCCCGGCTGGCCGGGAGAGAGCGCGCTGCTCAGGTCGGTGGAGGTCAGGTTGGCCAGCGGTTGGCCGTTTACGGCGGTGATCTCCGCTCCCCGGATGAGCGAGGCGGCTGCGGGCGAGTTGGGGTCCACGTACAGGGCAAAGAGGCGGCCGGCTGCGGTCATGCCCAATTTGACGCCGTACCCCGTTTCCAGCCCCTCCAGCAATTGGTTTACGGCCTGGTCCAGCGGCATGCTGAAGCTGAAGCGGTCACGGGACTTCACCAGCAGTGCCTTGAAGTAATCCGGGGCCGTGGCATAGTTCGTCGGGGGAACGTCGACGATCTCGTTGTACCAGAGGTAGGTGTCGTCCATGAAGCCGCGTACCCACGTCTTTGCCGCCTCCTGGGCAGGGTCTGGAGCGGATGACGAACCGCTGCCACCGCAGCCGGCCAGAAGCGCTGTTGTTGCAAGGATCAGGATTAATCTAGTGAACATGGGCGTATGCCCCTCTCTTGCTTTTTCGACAATTCCTCAACTGTCAACTCACTCTATTTTAGAGCCGGTAAATGTCCCCATGTTGCTGCCGTTGTTGCGGAACGCTGCTGTAGTCGATGTGGGGAAAGCAGGTGTCGTTGTGCTGGGTAGAGCTTCCCATAGGCCGCTCAAAGTCTTGGTCGACAGGTTGAGGTTTCCCACCCAGGTTGAAGCACCGGCCCTGCCACTGAAACACGTGCCGGTGGTGAGGTTTCCCGAGATGGTGTCCCCCTGTGAAGTTGAACCCGTTACCGTGCCGTCCGGGTTAACTGTCATGGTCCATGTGCCGATTATAGTGCCGCCCGAGTTTCTGAAGGCCGCTGTAGTAGTGCTGGCACTGCTGGCGGCCGCAGTGCTGTTGGTAACGGCAGTGCTGTCGGTGGCGATGTCTAAGGTGCCGGAGTAAGTGCCCGCATACTGGGCGTAGATGCTCGCTGTCATGTGCGACACGGCCTGATCTACGGACACGGTGTTGATGGCGGGAGCCACGCCCGCCATCATGCGCTCGAACGTGGACGTATCGTTGGAGAAGACGTTTGGCTGCGGGAGCGTGGATGTGGTGATCCTGGCCGGATCAATGGTCATGTTGCCGGCACTGTCCATGCGGCTGACCGCCATGAGGAAGCGAACAATGTTTATCACCTGTGGCGACCCGACCCCGGCGTACGGATCGTTCGCCATGGCGAGATGGACGGGCGTGATTATATCGCCGCCGGGAACCTCGCCCAGGACGATCCCCTTGACGGAAAACTTCACCGTCTTGCCGGCCTCATAGGTAAAGGTGCCGTCCGCGGTGGTTGTGCCGGATTGTGATCCGGAAACGTAGTAGAGTCCGCCTACCGGCCCATCGACGAACTTGCCGGTCGGGATGCCCGGTGCTGAGGACCCTCCGCCGCACCCGGAGATCAAGGTACAAAACGCAGTAATCA
>DATBXI010000451.1:0-8519 GCA_036514355.1 Desulfuromonadaceae bacterium | reverse complement strand
CGGGTCTTGAGTCGTTCTATGGTCTGATTGTGCGGCATAATGGCAGTCCGGATCATCCTGCGAGACAACTGATTTCGCTTGTACCTTACCATGGATCGGCTGCGAATACACTGATAATCCGTGCGAAATCAGTGGGGTTGCCCCCACATGGTCATCCCTTGACCTCTCCCCGAATACCTATGGTGATCTCCTTGCAGGGGATCTGCTTGCCGCTGGCGGCCAGGGCCTGACGTGCCGCCATGGCGATTCCGCCGCAGCAGGGAACCTCCATTTTCAGCACGGTCACGCTCTTGATGTCCGACCGGGCGAAAAGTTCGGTCAGCTTCTGCTGGTAGAAGTTGTTGTCATCCAGCTTGGGGCACCCCATGACAACCGCGCGTCCCCTGAGGAACGCCTCGTGGTAGTCGGCATAGGCTACCGGCACGCAGTCGGCGGTAATCAACAGGTCCGCGCCCTGGAAATAGGGAGCGCTGGTGGAGACCAGGCTGAGCTGCACCGGCCACTGCCCCAGTTGGCTCTGGCGGCTGGTGCCCTCGGACGGCGCCGTCTCCTGGGAACGGGCAAAACTCATGGCGCGGGAGCCGGGGCACCCGCCGCCGGCATGATGGTGGGGAGCGGGGGCCGGCTGGACGGGGGCATGGTGGTGCACCGGGGCCGGCTTGCCCTGGGCCGCCAGATGCTTCGCCACCGCGGCCTCGTCGAACTCGTCCGCCTCGCGCTCCTCGACGGTGATAGCGTCCCGCGGGCAGTCGCCCAGGCAGGCCCCCAGGCCGTCGCACAGGCTGTCCGCCGCCAGCACCGCCTTGCCGTCAACGATCTTTATGGCCCCCTCGGCACAGGAGGGGACGCACAGGCCGCAGCCGTCACATTTTTCCGGGTCAATTTTCACGATCTTTCTCAGCATGGTGTTTTCCTTTTCCTGTTTGGTCTATGTTCCGTTAATCTGATAAACTCTGTGTTCCTCTGTGTCTCCGTGTCTCTGTGGCAGATTTTGAGATTTAAAAAAAGTAGTGCCAGATGTAATCCAGCCTGCCCCGCAGCATCAGTTTCCTGCCCGAATAGGCCATGATCTCCTTCACCTTTTCCAGGTTAGCCTTGTTGTAGCAATGGATACGGCAATGTTTGCAGGTCGGCTTCTCCGCCTCCAGCGGGCACTTGAGCCGCCTGGTGACGGCATACTGCATGAAGGTGGAGCATTCGGGGCAGAGACGACGCTCCCCCAGCCCCGCCGGCAGGGTGAACGGTGTCCGTTCCGTGCCGCCATGCTGACCTTTGCAGTAGACCTCGACAAACTTGCCGATCAGCTTGATATCTTTTTTCTGAAGCTTTGTAAGTGGTTCCATGATTGTCATCCTGCCCTGTTTCCCTGGCATCATACATGACAATGGTCAAAAATATCAGTTTTTCCTTTGCGCCTGCCGGGGTGAACAGCACGATCCGACCCTGCCGGCGGTGGCCAGCGAGGAACCGCTGGAGCAGGACGTACCGGTACTCGACCTGAACGATCCGAAACAGGTGGCGGATTTCGTTGAGACAACATTCCTTCGTACACTTCACCAAAACTATAAATATGTTTTAATTGGCGTTATTTCCTATCACCGTTGTTTTCAGCTAATCCGTAATGCCCGCCGGAATGATTCTACTATTTGCTTGTAATTAATAAAACAGCGTATTATGTTATTTCCGGATTCCATCTCCGAGCCGTCCTGACCTACGGAACAGAGGTTCTATGGCATGCGGCCTGCGGGTTTCGCCGGAAACGGCGTGGCCCTCCTTTTGAAAAGGGGATGGTTGGCATCGGCAACGATAGCAACCATTTCACATGGAAGGGAGGAGTACGTATGACGGTATCGAGGCGCGATTTTTTCAAGCTCTCCGGTTCCGGCCTGGCGGCGGCCACCCTGGGAATCAACCTCGCACCTGTCGAGGCCAAGGCCCAGGACATGCCGATCCGCTACGCCAAGGAGTCCACCACCATCTGTCCCTACTGTTCGGTGGGGTGCGGCATGATCGTGCACACCCTGGGGGGGAACGTCATCAACGTGGAGGGTGACCCGGATCACCCCATCAACGAGGGCGCCCTCTGCCCCAAGGGGTCGTCGGTCTACCAGCTGCGCGACAACAAGGCCCGGGTGACCAAGCCGATGTACCGGGCAGCCGGCGCCTCTGAGTGGAAGGAGGTCACCTGGGACTGGGCCCTGGACGAGATCGCCAAGAAGGTCAAGGCCACCCGTGACGCCACCTTCCTCCCCACCAGCAAGATCAAGGTCAAGGAGAAGGTCGGCTCGGTGGAGGTGGAGCGGGAGATCGAGGCGGTGGTGAACCGCACCATGGGCATGGCCTCGGTGGGCAGCGCCGCCCTGGACAACGAAGAGTGCTACCTGTACCAAAAATTCCTGAGGGGGTTAGGCCTGGTGTATATCGAACACCAGGCCCGCATTTGACACAGCGCTACTGTGGCGGCTCTGGCAGAGTCGTTCGGACGCGGTGCAATGACGAACCACTGGATTGATTTCAAGAATAGCGATGTAATCCTGATCATGGGGGCCAACCCGGCCGAAAACCACCCGGTCTCCTTCCGCTGGATCATGAAGGCCAAGGACGCCGGGGCCAAGGTGATCTGCGTCGACCCCCGCTACACCCGCAGCGCAGCCAAATCCGATGTCTACGCGCCGCTGCGCTCCGGCACCGACATCGCCTTCCTGGGGGGGATGATCAACTACATCCTCCAGAACAAGCTCTACTTCGAGCAGTATGTGCGGGACTACACCAACGCCGCTTACCTGGTGGACCCGAGCTTCAAGATGCCGGGGGACCTGAACGGCCTCTTCTCCGGCTACGACCCCAAGAAACGCAGCTACGATGCCAAGGCCTGGTCGTTTCAGAAGAACGCCGACGAGAGCGTCAAGAAGGACCCGACCCTGCAGGACCCCACCAGCGTCTTCCAGCTGCTGAAGAAGCACTACTCCCGCTACACGCCGGAGCTGGTCTCCAAAATCACCGGCACCCCCAAGGAGAAGCTGTTGGAGGTCTACAAGCTGTTTGCCTCCACCGGCGCCCCGAACAAAGCCGGCACCTCCCTGTACGCCATGGGCTGGACCCAGCACACGGTAGGCACCCAGAACATCCGTGCCATGTCCATCATCCAGCTGCTTTTGGGCAACATGGGTGCAGCCGGCGGCGGCATCAACGCCCTGCGGGGGGAGTCCAACGTGCAGGGCTCCACCGACCACGGGCTCCTGTTCCACATCCTGCCCGGCTACATGCCGGTGCCCTCGGCGGACCAGAAGGACTCCGCCGCCTACATCGACAAGAACACCCCCAAGAGCAAGGACCCCCAGAGCGCCAACTGGTGGGGCAACCGCAACAAGTACCTGATCAGCTACCTCAAGGCCATCTATGGGGCCAAGGCCACCAAGGAGAACGACTTCGGCTACGCCTGGCTCCCCAAGCTGGACCCGGGGCAGAACGGCTCCTGGCTGATGATCTTCGACAACATGATCAAGGGCAAGTTCAAGGGTTTCTTCGCCTGGGGCCAGAACCCGGCCATGTCCGGGGCCAACTCGAACAAGGTGCGCAACGCCTTGGCCAAGCTGGACTGGATGGTGACAGCCAACCTGTTCGACAACGAGACCGCCTCCTTCTGGAAGGGTCCGGGCATGGACCCGGCCACCATCAAGACCGAGGTCTTCTTCCTGCCGGCCGCCGCCTCCTTCGAAAAGGAGGGCTCCATCACCAACTCCGGCCGCTGGGCCCAGTGGCGCACCGCCGCGGTCAAACCGCTGGGGCAGTCCAAGCCGGATGCCGAGATCATCCACGAGCTGTACCAGAAGCTGAAGGCGCTCTATGCCAAGGAGGGGGGCGCCCTGCCGGAGCAGCTGACCAACCTGACCTGGAACTACGGCTTCAAGCGCGCCGACGGCAGCATCAAGGCCATCGACATCCACGCGGTGGCCAAGGAGATCAACGGCTACTTCCTGGAGGATGTGGAGGACAAGCCCAAGTTGAAGCCGGGAGAAAAGCCGCCGCCAACACCCCCGCCATGGGCGCCCAAGAAGCTGCTGGGCAAGAAGGGGGAACTGGTGGCCGGGTTCGCCCAGCTCCAGGCCGACGGAACCACCTCCTCCGGCTGCTGGATCTTTGCCCAGAGCTACAACGAAAAGGGGAACATGATGGCCCGCCGGGTGAAGAAGGACCCCACCGGCCTAGGCATGTTCCCGGAGTGGGCCTGGTGCTGGCCGGTCAACCGCCGCATCATCTACAACCGCGCCTCCTGCGACCCGACCGGCAAGCCCTACAACATCAAGAAGGCGGTAGTCTACTGGAACCCCACCGCCGTGCAGCCCACCGGAGCGCTGGGCGCCTGGGTCGGCGACGTACCGGACGGACCGTGGCCACCCATGGCCGATGAAAAGGAGGGGAAAAAGCCCTTCATCATGCGGGCCGACGGGGTGGCGGCCATCTTCGGCCCCGGCCTGAAGGACGGCCCCTTCCCGGAGCATTACGAGCCGATGGAATGTCCGGTGCCGGAGAACTTCCTCTCCAAGCAACTGACCAACCCGGCCAGCAAGATATTCAAGGATGCCGGCGTCAAGGAGGACGTGCTGGCTTCCTGCGACGTGCGTTTCCCCTACGTTGCCTCCACCTATCGGGTCACCGAACACTGGCAGACCGGGGTCATGACCCGCAACACCCCCTGGCTCCTGGAGCTGCAGCCGCGCCAGTTCTGCGAGATCAGCGTGGAACTGGCCAAGGAGAAGGGGATCCGGAACGGCGACAACGTGGAGATCGCCTCGGCCCGTGGCAAGGTGGACGCTGTGGCCATGGTCACCCCGCGCATCAAGCCGTTCAAGGTGGGGAACCTCACCGTGCATCAGATCGGGCTCCCCTGGTGCTTCGGCTGGCACACCCCCGGCGTAGGAGACGCCGCCAACCTGCTGACCCCCACCGCGGGTGACGCCAACACGATGATCCCGGAGACCAAGGCGTTCATGGTCGGGATCGCGAGAAAGGGGTAAGCCATGGCCGACACCATCAACCAAGCTGCCCGCAAGGGATTTCTCGTGGATACCGGCCGCTGCATCGGTTGCCGCTCCTGCCAGGTGGCCTGCAAGCAATGGAACAAGCTGGATGCGGACAAGACGGCCAACCAGGGGACCTTCGAAAACCCGCGCGACCTGACCCCGGCGCTCTTCAACCGGATCAGATTCGTGGAGAGCACCGAGGGGGACGCCGTTTCCTGGCAGTTCCTCAACGAGCGCTGCATGCACTGCGGTGACGCCGGCTGCATGAAGGTCTGCCCCTCCCCCGGCGCGCTCTATCGCACCAAGGAGGGCATCGTCGCCTACAACAAGGAGAAGTGCATCTCCTGCAAGTACTGCGTCTCGGCCTGCCCCTTCAACATCCCCCGCTACGACGCCGACGACAAGGTCGCCAAATGCCACCTCTGCCTGAACCGGGTGGAGGGAGGCATGGCCCCGGCCTGCGCCAAGGCCTGCCCCACCGAGACCCTCAAGTTCGGCAACCGGTCCCAGCTGATCGCCGGCGCCGCTGCGGCCAAGAAGACCCTCTACGGCGCGGACGACCTGAACGGCCTGGGGGTGGTCTATGCGCTGGAAGGGCCGCCGGAAAAGTACGGCCTCCCCGCAACGCCGCGGATCCCGCTCTCCATCTTCATCTGGAAGGATGTCATCAAGCCCCTGGGCATACTCGGCTTCTGGGGAAGCATCGGCGCCATGTTCCTGCACTACGTGACCATCGGGCCGAAGAAGATCGATGACGAGGGAAAGGGGGCCGGCCATGAATAACTACGTCGAACGCTTCAGCACCAGCGAACGGGTGCTGCACTGGATCGTCACCTGCAGCTTCTTTACCCTGCTCCTCTCCGGCCTGGGGCTGTACTCCCGGCTGTTCAACGGGTATTTCACCCTGTTCGGCGGGGGGAGTAACGCCATCCTGGTCCACAAGATCGCGGGGATCGTCTTCTTCTGCAGTTCCCTGTATATGTTCCTCAACCACAAACGGGACGTCACCACCTTCGACGCAGACGACAAACAGTGGATCGAGGCGCGGGGCGGCTACCTCTCCCGGGACGCCGCCCACTTCAACATCGGCAAGTATAACCCCGGCCAGAAGCTGTTCGCCATCTTCATCGCCGCCGGCACCCTGATCCTGGGGGTGACCGGCCTGTTCATCTGGATGCCGACGCTCTTTCCCCGCTGGATCGTACAGTTGTCCCTGATGTTCCACGGCCTGATGTTCGTGGGCGCCGTGATGTTCGTGGTGGTGCACGTCTACCTGGCCACAATCGGCAACCCCGGCACCATCGAGGCCATGCTCTACGGGGACGTGCGCAGGCTCTGGGCAAAGAAGCACCATCCCAAGTGGTACGAGGAAGTGAGCAACAGGAATCTCTGACACGTGCAACACCTGATCCGTACTGACCGATAACAACGGGGGCGGCCTTCGGACCGCCCCTTTTTTAACTGACAACAGGAGACATCATGGCAACACCTGAAGAAAAACTGGCTGCACTGCACCAGATGGCAACGGTGCCGGAATACGCAACCATCGTACCGCTGTTCGCGGCAATCTTCGACTACGTGCGCAACAATGGCCAGACCGGCATCGGGGTAGACACGGCACCCGACCGGGGCGCACGGACCGCGGCCGGTTTTCCGCTGCTGCTGCCGGCCGACATCCGTGTCGACCGGGAGGTCCTGACCCGCTTCCTGCTGGGTCTTGTGGCCGTGCTGCGGGAGCATGGCAACGCCGGCGACGATGCGCTGGCGCGGTGCGCCCAAAAGCTCTCCTCGGGAGCGTTCGACCCGGGCCCGCTCATCCCCGCGCTTCTGGAGCGGCGGCGCGCCCCCTTGGACGAGGCTGCCACCGGCCTGGCGATGCCGCCGCCGCTCCTGGAATACCTCATGGAAATACCGCTCAAGACCGCCCTGGAGCAGTACAGCGCGGAGATTCCCCCTGAAGGGTTCCCGGAATGGCAGGAGAGCCTCTGCCCTGTGTGCGGATCACCCCCGGGCATGGCGGAGCTGGCAGGTGAAGAGGGGCGACGCCTCCTTTCCTGCTCCACCTGCTTCTTCAAATGGCCTTTCAAGCGACTCAAGTGCCCCTTCTGCGGATGCGAGGACACGGAGAAGCTTTCCTACTTCACCGTGGATGACGGCCCGACGCGGGTGGACAGTTGCGGCGCCTGCAGCCGCTACCTGAAGACGCGGGACTCCCGCAGGGGCAACGCTGCCGTGCCGCTGGAGGTCGAGGACCTGCTGACGATCCACCTTGACCTGATGGCGGCCCGCGAAGGGCTCGAACGGGGCAGATGAGAAATCTGTTTCGGAATCCCCCTGGTTTCGGGTAGAATCAGACCATGCTGCGATACGACAAAGGCATCACCACCCCCATGGGGGATGAACTCCCCGCAGAACATCCGCTCAAACTGACCGTCAACGGCCGCGAGATCGCCACCCTGGTAGCCTCCCCCCACGAATTGCGTTTTCTGGTGGCCGGCTTCCTGCGCACCCAGGGATTCGTGCGGGAGGCGGGCGACTTTCTGACCCTGGCGGTGTGCGACGAATTCGGCGAGGCCAGGGTGCATATCCGCGGCGAACTGCCGGAACGGCTGACACCGGTGCTCACCTCCGGCTGCGGCACCGGCATCAGCTTCTCCCTCACCGCCGGCCCGGCCCGCCCGGCGGCACCGGAGATCCGCTTTGCGCCGGCCGCGCTCTTTGCCATGATGCGGGAAATGGCTCGCCTCTCGGAGCGTTACGGCCGCCACGGCGGCGTCCATTCGGCAGCTGTCAGCGACGGGGAGCGGCTCCTGTTTCATGCCGAAGACCTGGGGCGGCACAACACCATCGACCGCTTGGCCGGCAAGGCGCTGCTTACCGGCGTCGATCCGGCCGGCAGCCTGCTGCTCACCTCGGGACGGGTTTCGGCGGAAATGGCGGCAAAGGCGGCATCACTGGGGGTGGCGGCCATCGCGTCGCGCACCTCGCCCACCGACATGGCGGTGCGCATCTGTCGTGAAACCGGCATCGGCCTGGTCGGGTACGTACGGGGCGAAAGCTTCCGCATCGCCGCCTGCCCGGAGCGCTTCCTGCTGGACAGCGGGCCGCAGCGCATCAGCGGCATAGCCGGCGTGATCCTGGCCGGCGGCGAATCCCGCCGCATGGGACGGAACAAGGCCATGCTGACCGTCGGGGGCGAGCGGATGATCGAGAGCGCCTACCGCTGCCTGGCCGAATTGTTCGACGAAGTGCTGCTGGTGACCAACACGCCCGAGGTCTATGACTTCATCCCCTGCCGCAAGATCAACGACATCTATCCCGGCATGGGACCGCTGGCGGGCATCCATGCGGCGCTTTCCGCGTGCAACGCCGAGCGGGCCTTTGTCACCGGCTGCGACATGCCGTCGCTCAATGCCGCGCTGATCCGCGAGCTGTGCGCCATGCCGGACGACCTGGACGTGGTCATTCCCGAGACCCCCGGCGGACTGGAGCCGC
>DATBXI010000450.1:0-17473 GCA_036514355.1 Desulfuromonadaceae bacterium | reverse complement strand
GGCAAGACCACCACCATCGGCAAGCTGGCTGCCCGCTTCACGGTCGACGGCAAACGGGTGCTCCTGGCCGCTGCCGACACCTTCCGTGCCGCCGCGGCCGAGCAGCTGACGGTCTGGGGGGATCGTTCCGGCGTGGATGTGATCCGCCACAAGGAGGGGGCCGATCCCTCGGCCGTGGTGTTCGACGCCTGCAAGGCGGCCCTGGCCCGGCAGGTGGATATCCTGATCATCGACACGGCCGGCCGGCTGCACACCAAGGTCAACCTGATGGAGGAGATGAAGAAGATCCGGCGGGTCATCGGCCGGGAGATCTCCGGCGCCCCCCACGAAACGCTCCTGGTGGTGGATGCCGCCACCGGCCAGAACGCCCTGTCCCAGGCCCGGCTCTTCAAGGAGGCGGCCCATGTCTCCGGCATCGCCCTGACCAAGCTGGACGGCACCGCCAAGGGGGGGATCGTGGTGGCGGTCAGTCACGAATTCGCCCTGCCGGTACGCTACATCGGCGTGGGCGAGGCGATCGACGACCTGCGTGACTTTGATCCGCAGGAGTTCGCGGATGCCCTCTTCCAGGAGTAGCAGATCCCGCTCCGAGCACGCCCCCCAAACCGGGGAACCCCGCGATTTCACACAATTAGGGCTTGACTTCACGTCGGCTTACGGGTATGGTACGATCTCCCGAAAGGAAGAATTTGTCATGAACCAGGAACTGTTCGAAGCGCTCGACAGCAAGATCGGCGCGCTTCTGGAAAAATACGCGGCCCTTAAGCAGGAGAATGCCCGGCTGACCGAAGAGAACCAGCGCTTCCAGGCCGAGCGGGAGGGGCTGAAGTCGCGCGTCGACGCCATCCTCGGCAAGCTGGAAGGGATTTGAGCCGCTGCCCATGAAAACGACCCACCTGGTTACGGTGCTGGGACGGGAGATATCCGTGAGGAGTTCCGCCCCTGCCGAAACGGTGCAGGCGGTCGAGAGCTTCGTCAACGACAGGCTGCTGAAGATCGGGGGCGCTCTCAGGAGTGGTGACGCCCAGTTGGTCCTGACCATGGCCCTGCTCAATACGGCCGAGGAACTGCTGGAGCTGAAAGCGGCCGGACGCCATGATGCCGCCATCGACAAAAGGCTGCAAGGGATCATCGACAGGCTGGAACAGGCCTGACTCGGTTTCGTTGCAACGCTGAATGTTTCAAGTTGTGCCGTAACCTGGAACCTGTAACTCTGAACAAGGATACACGGTCTCTTCGGGGAGACTTGATTCATATATTCGCAGCAGACTCAATCAGACCCGGCAGGAGCGGCATGGTGCCGTCCCTGTTTGCTGATACCCGCAGAATATATCCATCAACGAAAGGCAGGAATCGCTCACAAGCACAGGAACCAGAGCACGTACCTCATTCCACGGCACTCGCGAGCCATTCCACGCCCTTCCCCTCCCTGATCGACCTTTCCCGGCAACCGCCGGGCATCACCAGAGCAGTGCGTTTGTACTCAGACATTTATACAGGTGATTCTCCTGGCCAGGCCGTGCATGGGTAGCACATCACCAGCGCCCGGCACTGCGTGAGGGTAATATGCCCAAACGATCTCTCCGGCAACAGATGCTTGCCCGGCGCGGGGCGCTCAGCATGGACGAATGGCGCGCCGCCAGCCGCTTGGCCCAGGACAACCTGGTTTCGCTGGAGGAGTATCGCAGGGCAACCTGCATTGCGCTCTATGCGCCGACCCGCAACGAGACCGATACCGCGGCGATCATGGCAGCGGCCTTCCAGGCGGGTAAACGGGTGCTGTATCCGGCGGTCTGCGGCCAGGAGATGGTGTTGCGCCAGATCACGGGGATCGATTGCCTCGAGTCCGGCTGCTTCGGCCTCCTGGAACCCTGTGCCACCGGTCTGGACCACGGGGCCGACGATCCGGACCTGATCGTCGTCCCGGGTGTGGCCTTTGACCTGGCCGGGCACCGGATAGGTTTCGGCAAGGGGTTTTACGACCGCTTTCTCACCCATCCCGGCCGAACGGCCCACCTGGTGGGGCTGGGCCACGACTTTCAGGTGATCGACGGGCCGATCCCCGCCGAAGGGCACGACATACGGATGGAGATCATCGTCACGGACAAGCGCATCATCCGGTGCGGAAGTAACCGGTGCCACTCAGACGGCCCGGATTCACATAGAGGAGGTTATTGATATGGAAGTGAGTATCTGGATGGTTGTCATAACCCTGGTGGTAGCCGCGGCAGCCTACTTTGCAGGCAGCAGGTTCAGCAAGAAGGATGCGGATTCCATCGTCAGGCAGGCGGAGGAACTGGCGAGCAAGGTGATCGAGGATGCCCGGCGCGAAGCCGACACCATCACCAAGGAAGTCGAGCTCAAGGCAAAGGACGCGGCCATAGCGGCCAAGGAAGAGCATGAGCAGGAGATGCGGGAGAAGAAAAAGGATCTCCAGACGCTGGAAAAACGGCTGCAACAGAAGGAAGAAAACCTGGATAAAAAAGTGACCCTGTTTGATCAGAAGGAGTTGGACATCCTCAAGAAGGAACAGGTCATTTCCCAGAAAGAGCAGGCCCTGGGAGAGCGGGACGAGGAGATAAAACAAACGATCTCCGCCCAGAAGGCCAAGCTGGAGGCGATCTCGGGCATGTCGGCCGCAGACGCCAAGAAGGAACTGATGGATGCCATGGAGAGCGAGGCCAAGCACGACGTGGCCAAGCGGATCAAGGTCATCGAGGAGGAGGCCCGCGAGACCGCCGACAAGAAGGCCAAGGAAATCATGGCCCTGGCCATCCAGCGTTATGCCGGCGAATATGTGGCCGAGCGGACCGTTTCGGTGGTTCCGCTTCCCTCGGACGAGATGAAGGGGCGCATCATAGGTCGCGAAGGGCGCAACATCCGGGCCCTGGAGGCTGCCACCGGCATCGACCTGATCATTGACGACACCCCCGAGGCGGTGATCCTGTCCGGCTTCAACCCGGTACGCCGCGAGGTGGCCCGCCTCTCCCTGGAAAAACTGATCGCCGACGGCCGCATCCATCCGGGCAGGATCGAAGAGGTGGTGGCCAAGGCCACCGAGGAAGTGGAGCAGACCATCAAGGAGGCCGGCGAACAGGCCGCCTTCGACCTGGGGGTGCACGGCATCCACCCGGAGATCCTCAAGCTGATCGGCCGCCTCAAATACCGCACCTCCTACACCCAGAACGTGTACCAGCATTCGCTGGAGGTGGCCTTCCTCTGCGGCATCATGGCCGCAGAACTGGGGGTCAACGTCAAGCAGGCCAAGCGCGCCGGCCTGCTGCACGACCTGGGCAAGGCCGTGGACCACGAGGTGGAGGGTTCCCACGCCGTGATCGGCGCCGAACTGGCCCGGAAATACGGTGAATCCCCCAAGATCGTGCACGCCATCATGGCCCACCACGAGGACGAGAAGCCGACCACGGTGCTGGCGGTCCTGGTCCAGGCGGCCGACGCCCTGTCCGGCGCTCGCCCCGGCGCCCGGCGCGAGATGATGGAGACCTACGTCAAGCGCCTGGAAGACCTGGAGCGCATCGCCACCTCGTTTGCCGGCGTCAATTCGTCATTCGCCATCCAGGCGGGCCGCGAGATCCGCGTCATGGTGTCCAGCGAGCAGGTAACCGACGAGCAGTCGGTCATCATGGCGCGCGACATCGCCAAGAAGATCGAGGCCGAGATGACCTATCCCGGCCAGATCAAGGTGAATGTTATCCGCGAAACCCGGGCCGTCGAGTATGCACGGTAAACCTAACCCCTCCCCCGCCTCCCCTTAATTAAGGGGAGGAGCTTTCTCCCCCCTCTTAAGATAAGAGGGGGCCAGGGGGGAGTTATGATCGGCCTCTAAATGCCCATAAAAATCCTTTTCATAGGCGACATCATCGGCAAGCCGGGACGCCAGGCGCTCTCCCGGGAGTTGCACCGCCTGGTGGACCGTTACAACGCGGACCTGGTGATCGCCAACGGCGAGAACGCCGCCGGCGGCTTCGGCCTGACCGTGGACACGGCCAGGGAGCTGTTCGATATGGGTATCCACTGTCTGACCAGCGGCAACCACATCTGGGACAAGAAGGAGCAGGTCGCCCAGGTTCTGGCAGACCCGCGTATCATCCGCCC
Source organism: Desulfuromonadaceae bacterium (assembly GCA_036514355.1). GTDB lineage: Bacteria > Desulfobacterota > Desulfuromonadia > Geobacterales > Pseudopelobacteraceae > JACPFJ01. The sequence goes on along the minus strand of DATBXI010000450.1, from coordinate 13,360 downwards.
GGCCAATTATCCCGCCGAGGTCCCCGGCAGCGGCAGCACCATCCTCGTTACCCCCGGAGGGGTCAAGGTCGCGGTGCTGAATCTGGAGGGGCGAGTGTTCATGAAGAACCTGGAATGCCCCTTCCGCACCGCCGACCGGGAGATCGAACGGCTCAAGCAGGAGACGCCGATCATCTTCGTGGACTTCCACGCCGAGGCCACCTCGGAGAAGGCGGCCCTGGGGTGGTACCTGGACGGCCGGGCGAGCTGCGTGATCGGCACCCACACCCATGTCCAGACCGCCGACGAGCGGGTCCTGACCCAGGGGACGGCCTACATGTCCGATGCGGGCATGACCGGCAGTTTCGACTCGGTGATCGGTATCGGCAAGGAGGAGGCCATCCGCAAGTTCCTGACCCAGTTGCCGGTCAAGTTCGAGGTGCCCAAGCGGGATATCCGCCTGAACGGTGCAGTGGTGGAGATCGACGCGCAGAGCGGCCAGGCGCTCAGCATCGAGCGGATCGCGGTGAGCTGTTAATTTTAACTTCTGCCACGGAGACACAGAGACACAGAGGTTTAAGCGATAGAACGTTATTGTTTTGAAGTGATGCGTTTTTTGTTTTCCTCTGTGTACCTCCGTGTCTCTGCGCCTCTGTGGCAGGTTTTTGAAAGGTGTTACCTATGACTGTTGCCGAACAGATGGCCGTGATCAAGCGCGGCGCCGTGGAGATCCTGGTGGAGAAGGATCTGGAAGAGAAACTGGAAAAGTCCCTCACGAGCGGCGTTCCCCTGAAGATCAAGGCCGGTTTCGATCCCACTGCCCCGGACCTGCACCTGGGGCACACGGTGTTGATCCATAAGCTGCGCCAGTTCCAGCAGTTGGGACACGAGGTCAACTTCCTGATCGGCGACTTCACCGGCATGATCGGCGACCCCACCGGCAAGTCCGAGACCCGCAAGGTGCTGACCCGCGAGGATGTGCTCAGGAACGCCGAGACCTACAAGGAGCAGGTCTTCAAGATCCTGGACCCGGAAAAGACCAAGGTCGTGTTCAACTCCGAGTGGCTCAACAAGCTGGACGCCGGCGGCATGATCGGCCTGGCCTCCAAGTACACCGTGGCGCGCATGCTGGAGCGGGACGATTTCCACAAACGGTTCACCGGTCAGCAGCCCATCAGCATCCACGAGTTCCTCTATCCCCTGATCCAGGGGTACGACTCGGTGGCGCTCAAATCGGACGTGGAGCTGGGGGGCACGGACCAGAAATTCAACCTGCTGATGGGGCGCGAGCTCCAGAGGGAGTGGGGGCAGCCGCCCCAGTGCATCCTGACCATGCCGCTCCTGGAGGGGCTGGACGGGGTGAACAAGATGTCCAAGTCCTTGGGCAACTACATCGGCATCAACGAGCCGGCCGACGAGATCTTCGGCAAGGTCATGTCCGTCTCCGACGACCTGATGATCCGCTACTACGAACTGCTCTCCGACATGAGCATGGCGGAGTTCGAGCGGCTGAAGCAGGGGGTGGCCGACGGTTCCGTTCACCCCATGGCCGCCAAGAAGGCCCTGGGGCGCGAGATCGTCACCCGTTTCCACGGCCCGGGCGCCGGCGAGGCGGCCGAGGAGAACTTCGTCAAGCGCTTCAAGGAGAACGAGATCCCGGACGAGATGCCCCAGGTGAGCTACTCCCTGGCCGACGGGGCAATGCTGCTGGCAAAGGCCATGACCGATGCCGGCCTGACCAAGTCCAACGGCGAGGGGCGCCGCGCCATCGATCAGGGGGGGGTCAAGCTGAACGGCGAAAAGGTATCGGATACCAACCTGGAACTGGGCAAGGCGGGGGAGTACATCGTCCAGATCGGCAAGCGCAGGTTCGCACGGGTCGTGATCGGCTGATCACTTCAAAGCAAAGAGGGAAACAAAACGAAGAGGGACCGGCAAACCGCCGGTCCCTCTTTTGTCTTCACTGCCTCTGGCAGGAAACGCTGCCTACATCTCCATGATCACCGGCAATATCACCGGCCTCCGCTCGATGCTCTTCTTGAAGAAACGCCGCAGGGCCTGGCGCACGACGGTCTTGACCTCCTCGCAGTCGCAGCGCATCTCCTCGTTCAACTCATCCAGGGCCGCCAGCACCACGGTGCGCGCCTCTTCCAGGTATTCCCGGCTCTCGTCCTCGAACACGAAGCCGCGGGACACGATGTCCGGGCCGTAGATCAGGGCCCCGCTGGACTGGTTCATACCGATGATTACCACCACCATGCCGTCCTCGGACAGGTGCTTGCGGTCCTTCAGCACCACGTTGCCCACGTCGCCGACCCCCTTGCCGTCCACGAAGACCCGGCCCGATTCCACCGTTTCCACGATGGCCGCCGTATCTGAGTAGAAGGAGATTACGTCGCCGTTGGTGGCCAGGATGCAGCGCTCCTCGGGGATGCCGACCCGTTGCGCCAGCTGGATGTGCTTGACCAGGTGGCGGTATTCGCCGTGTACCGGCATGAAGAAGCGGGGCTGCACCAGGTTGAGCATCAGCTTTAGCTCCTCCTGGCTGGCATGGCCCGAGACGTGCACCTCGGAGACCTTTTCGTGGAAGACCTCGGCACCCCGGCGGTAGAGGTGGTTGATCAGCTCCGAGATGGTGCGCTCGTTGCCGGGGATGAAGCGCGAGGAGAGGATGACGGTGTCGCCCCGTTCCAGCTTGATCTGTTTGTGGTCGTCCATGGCAATGCGGGTCAGGGACGACATGGGCTCTCCCTGGCTGCCGGTGGTGACCATGCAGACCTGTTCGGGGGGGAGGCTGTTCAGCTCCTTCAGGTCCATGAGCATGTCGTCGGGGATGGTCAGGTAGCCGAGCTGGCGGGCGATGCGCACGTTGGCGATCATGGAGCGGCCGTTGAGCAGGATCTTGCGGCCGCAGGCAATGGCCACGTCGGCCACCTGCTGCACCCGGTGGATGTTGCTGGAAAAGGCGGCCACGATGATGCGGCCCCGGCACTTGGGGAAGATGTCGGCAAAGGCCTCACCCACGTACTTCTCGGAGATGGTGTACCCCTCCCGCTCCACGTTGGTGGAGTCGGAGAAGAGCGCCAGCACCCCCTGCTGCCCGTAGCGGGAAAAGCTGGCCAAGTCGGTCAGCTCCCCGTCCACCGGGGTCTGGTCCAGCTTGAAGTCGCCGGTATGGATCACCACCCCTTCCGGCGTGGTGATGGCCAGGGCGCAGCCGTCCACCACCGAGTGGGCCACCCGCAGGAACTCCACCCGGAAGCAGCCCAGTTCCACCGTATCCCGCGGCCGGACCGTAACCAGGTCCACCAGGCCGTCCAGCTTGTATTCCTTGAGTTTCTCGTTGACGATCCCCAGGGTCAGGGCCGTGGCATAGACCGGCACGTTCAGTTCCTGGAGCACGAAGGGGAGCGCGCCGATGTGGTCCTCATGGCCGTGGGTCAGGCAGATGGCGCGCACGTCGCTGCTCCGCTCCCGGAGCCAGGAGATGTCGGGAATCACATAGTCGATGCCGAGCATGTCCGGCTCGGGGAACATCAGGCCGCAATCGACGATGATGATGTCGTTGCCGCACTGGTAGGCCATCATGTTGAGCCCGATCTCGCCGAGCCCGCCGAGCGGTATGACCTGTAGGGGTGCGTTGGATTCAGGAGCGTCCATGGTTATCTTTCTTGCTGGAGTGGAACCAATGCGGCGATCTTTCGGTCGCACCGGGCGATCCAGTCCCTGCCCGGAGTCTTGAACCACTGTGCTGCGTAGAACGAGCTGCGCAGGGAGCGGTAGGCGATCAGGGCGCGGGTGATGTCGCCTTGGCGTTCGTTGGTCTCAGCGATATTCCAGAGCTGTTGCGCCGCCCGTTCCACAAGGGGGTGCGACGGGATGTACATGTGGATGGCGGACTCGTAACCGGCCACTGCGCCGGCAAAGTCGCCGCGGGCCAGCGCCGCCTCGCCCAGGCCGAACTGTGCACGCATGCGCCACCAGGTGGCGGCGCAGAAGAGCAGCAGGCTGATGCCGATGATCACCATGCCGTTTATCACTATGATCCGTATGCGTTCACCCATTGATCACCTGAAGAAGTGGGGAATTATGACCAGCAGCACGCCGAGCGCAGCAAGGATGACCCCCGCCAGCACAGCCAGGGCAGCGGCGATGTCCAGCGGCTGACGCAGGCGGTGCGCCGCGGGCAGCCCCCAGCAGACAGCCGCCAGCCCGACGATGATGAGGGGGATGAATTTCAGTCCGGCGTACATTTCAGTGCTCCAGTGCCGCGGAAATGGTGTCGCGCACCTGTGCCATCAGCTGCGACTCTGTCTCATCTTTGGGCAGGTTCTGGGGTATCGTCAGCGGCGGATGCAGGGTTATGGTGATATTGCCCCGGTAGAGCCTGATGCGTCCGGCCGGGTTGATCCTGCCGCTGCCATTGATGGTTACGGGCATTACGGGCACGCCGGCCCTGAGTGCCAGCAGGAAGCCGCCCCGCTTGAAGGGGAGCAGGTTGCCGTCCTTGGAACGGGTCCCCTCGGGGAACATGACCACGCTCTTGCCGGTCCTGATGATGCGGGCGGCGTTCTCCATGCTTTTCAGCGCCTTGCGGCCGTCGCTGCGGTCCAGCGGTATGTAGCCGCCGCGCCGCATGGAAGGGCCGAATACCGGTATGTCGAACAGTTCCTTCTTGGCGATCCAGTAGATCCGCCGCGGCATGCTGGCCTCAAGGGCCAGGATGTCGAAATTGCTCTGGTGATTGCTCATGAAGATGACCGGACCGTCCGGCAGGTGCTCCGTGCCCCGCAGGGTTATCCTGGCCCCGGCCATGGCCAGCGAAAGGCGCGCCCAGAGCCGGGAGTGGAAGGCGTAGGCCCTGCCGCTCCTGTCCAGGAGCGTCCAGACGATGGCGCTTGCCGCAAAAAGAAAGGTCAGGGGGATGAAAACAGCAAGATACAGGTATGCACGTAGCATTCACGAACTCCACGGGTAACCTGTCTAACCTACTGTGTTCGCCGTTGCGAGTCAAACGAAATATTCGAGTTCAAACAGCAAAAACGGCCGTTTACGAGGGTAAACGGCCGTTCAGGCACGCGGTTGCTGCTGGCGGAGTGCCGGATTACATCATGCCGCCATTTCTGCCCGTGGTGCTTCCCCCCATGCCGCCGCCGGTTCTGCCGCTCGTGGTTCCTCCCATCATGCCCCGGAGGGAGGTCGAAATATTACGGAATGGTTGCCCGGGCGGGGTGTTTTGCAGGGTTGTCGTCATGGTGCCCATCAGGTTCGTCATGGAGGATTGAACGTTCGGGCCCGAACCCTTTATCGAGGACATGTTGTTGAAGATCGCCGTCATCATCCCCTGGTAACGGCCGGTATCCACCGTGGTGGTCGAACCGCTCGTTCCCATGACCTGGGACATCTGGCTCCCCATCAGGCTGGCCATGTTCTGTGCGGCGGTGTGCATGGCCGTATTGTTGGTGGCCATGTAATCGGCCAGCATGTTCGTTCCTGCCGGCAGCCCCATCTGCGTCCTCAGGGCGTTCATCGCATCCTGCATGGTGGCGTAGGTGCCGGTATCCATCATGGTCCGCAGTTGCGACGACATGGGGCTGATGAAGTTGCTGACGGTCCCGCTGACGGAGCCGGTGGTTGAGGTGGCGACGGAAGTGGCGTGCATGCTGAGCACATAACTGCTGGTGACGGCCGTACCCGTATCCTTGTCGATGGTCACACCCTTGGTGGCAAGGGCCACGATCGGGTACTTGCCCACATCGGCGGGGTCTACCGTCAGGGTGTAGGCGCCGTTCTGGTCCGTGGTCGCGGAGGGTTCGCCAGCGTCCAACTGATAGTTGCCGTTCTTGTCCATGAACACCGTGGCGCCGACCAGGTAGCCATCGGCCACCTTGCCGGAAACCGAGGTCGTGGAGGTGCCTGAGCCGCCGCAACCGGCTAAAAGACCGATTGTCAGAAGAGTTGCTGCCGTGACGAAAAGCTTTTTCATAGGTGTATTTCTCCTTTTTTGTGTGTGAACGGAACGTCGTCGATCTGCCTGTCATTATCCGTATGGTTATTTCCCCATCATCCCTCCCCTGAAGGCCGCTGACATGTTTTTGAACGGTTGGCCCGCGCTCGTCGCGGGTACGTTGGACATCGTTGTGGTCATCGTGCCCATGAGGGTCGTCATGGCCCCCTGGGCGGTTGACCCCATCATCGAGGGCATATTGGCGAACATGGTTCCCATCATGGCGCGATAGCGATTGACATCGACAGTGGTGATCGAGCCGCTCGTGGAAAGGATCTGGGACATCTGGCTCCCCATCAGGATCGTCATGTTCTGCGCCGTTGTGTGCAGGGTCGTGTTGTTGCTCGCCAGGTAATCGGCCATGACATCTGTCCCTGGCACCAGCCCCATCTGTGTGTTCAGAGCGTCCATGGCCTGCTGCATGGAGGTGTATTTGCCGGTTTCCATCAATTCACGTACCATCGACGACAGGGGGCTGATGAAGTTGCTGTTGGCTGTGCCGGATACGGCGGCAGCGGGCATGCTGAACAGATAGCTGCTGGTGACGGCCGAGCCGGTGTCCTTGTCGATGGTCACCCCTTGTATGGCCAGCACCACGATGGGGTACCTGCCCACGTCAGCCGGATCGACGTTCAGAGTAAATGCGCCATTCGCGTCAGTCGTAGTGGACGGCTCGACCCCGTCCCACTGATAGGTGCCGTTCTTGTCCAGGAATACGGTGGCGTTGACGAGATAGCCGTCCGCCACCTTGCCGGAGAGCGAAGACGGGATGATGCCCGTGCCGCCGGTACCAACGCCGGAGCAACCACCGAGAATTGCCACAAGGGCCATACAGGCGATAGCCGACCGCCAACCATGCCATCGGTTACAGGAGATTGATCTGCTCATTTTTTCGATTCCTTTGAGTTGTATGTGCGTTTTGGGGGGGCAGAGGTGGTGGCCGGTGTTCCGGGGTTCGACATGTTTTCATCGTAGCTGAACATCCCGATACGGAGGCGTTGATCTTGCGGCCGCCCGGCATGTTGATCGGATTCGATCAGAGCCCTGATCGCAGGCACCATGGCATCGCAAAGCGCCTTCCATTGACCGGCGATAAGCGGCCGCAACGACTGTATCGACTCGGCGGACAGTTCGTCGGCAAAGACGGCCTGTTCGAGGTGCCTCGTGCCATCCTGCATAACGTTGGCTACGGCGGCACTAAAATGGTCGCCGATGTTGTCTCCCAGGAGATCCAATGTTTGGTGGGTATCGCCGAATGGTACAAAACCGTTGCTTATGAGCGAAACAGTATCCCGGTCCTTGTCATGCTGCACAAGCCCCAACCGGATAAGCTCGTCAAGCATGCTGCGCGGATGCACATCGCGGGAGATGGAGAGTGCGAGCGTCTCAAAACTCGGGGCCGGTCCCTGCCGTTTAAGCGTGCGTGGAGCGCCATCAGTGCCCAAATAGGCGGGATCGGTCGTCCAGCGGGCGAATACGACGGTTCCAACGGGCGGTTTTACTGACCGCGCCGGCGGATCTGCGTTGATCAGTCGCGTCACTTCGCGGCGGGTGAGCCCCGTTGCCGTGCTGATGCGGCTGACCGTGCCGTGCGCCGGGGGGCCGGGTTGCAACCCATTGGCTTCCTGCACAAAGGCCTGTTTCAAGCGTTCTTCGACAGCCGTAAACGTGACGCCGTTAGCGATGCACAGCCGTGCCAGCGGGAGCAGAATGTCCGTGACTGCATCCAGGCACGCCCCGTCTGGCGTCGCTGCAGGTTTCGAAGATGGTGTAGTAAGTGGTGTCATGTGCGAATCCGGAAAATAGTCGACAGAATTAAATGTGTTTTTAGCACATATTTTAAAAAGGTCAAGCTTTTTTTGTTCGCTCAGCACAAGTTACCGCTTTGTTTTCAGAAACATGGGGGAGGAGAGTGAAAAGTGGTGGAGTAAAAGCCCGTGCCGGGAACGGGGAAGTTATTAAGGCTCCAGACCATCAGATAATTTCCGATGGCCTGGAGCCTTTAAATAACGGTGAGAGAATTATCAAACCTGTTGAAACGGCTGGTGTCGTCTCCTCACCTCTTTTCTTCATAGATTAACTGATGCAGCAGGCTGGTATGCCATCCTTCGTGCCGATAGCTTGGAGCTGGCTCTTAATCTCATTGCGTTCAGCTTCGAGGGCCTGGATTCTGTGGGTATCGACGGTATCCCCCAGGTATTCGTTGCGAAGCTCGCGCTCCTTGGCCTGCAGTTCCGTGGACAACCCGGAAGTTGCCTGCTTAAACTGCCGTACAGTCTGGCTGTCGGAGCATTTGCCGCCGCTGCAGCAGGAATCGGCAGCCGAGGCGGCTACTGCACCGAAAGAGAGGACGCCAAGTGCCATGGCTATGCTTGCGATCATTTTTCTGTTCATGTTCTTTCTCCTTATGCGGAAATGGTACAGGCGAATGCCTGCTGTTATCTTATCCATTATCAACTTGTATGCCAACGCCGAACAAAAGTATAACTATACAAAAATAAAGGAGTTTTTCGCTGGCCTCCTATTGGTCGCGTTTCTGCGATAAACAATATTCATCAACACGCCTGGGGGATTTTCTACAGCTAAGCGAAAGCAGATGATGCAGGCATAGTATCTGCCATCAGGAGGGCAAACGTGGTGGGAGGCAATTATGGCCGAGCGAGGCAGGACACGAACAGGATCACATACTGCGGGTATTGTGGGGATAATTTTTCTGCTGCGCCCTATGCCCAAGCAAACGTGCGGGCAAGAGGTGCTATAAGGAGGGGTTGTTACAGGGGACGTGCATCAAAGCGGGGATAGCCGTTGGGCCGGCTATCCCCGCTGTAGAGTGGCGTTTCGTTACTTCACGGTGTACCAGAACTTGGCCTGATGCACCTTGCCGTCCGCCAGCTTGAACTTGCACATCACACCGTATTTGCCCTTTTGCGAGAGGTCGAAGTCGGCGCCGAAATGACCCTGCATGCCCATCAGACCCTTGGTCTGCTCGGCCTTATCCGGCCCCAGGACCTTCACCGTCACCTCGCCCTCGGTCAGGGCCTTGCCGCTCTTGGCGTCCTTGAACTCCACCATGAGGTGGTGGGTCTCTTTCATCCCCTTGGGCATCTCCATGCCCTTCATGTGCTCCTTCATGCCCATGACCTTGAAGGTCGCCTTGACCCCGTCGATCACTTCCTGATGCGCCACGGAGCCCATTTCCATCATGGAATGCTCGCCATGCCCCATGCCCATATGGTCGTGGTCGGCCGCGAATGCCGCAGGGGAGGAAAGGGCCAGGGTCGTTGCTGCCAGAATGAGTGCCATCTTCTTCATCGTTGTTTCTCCTTTTTAGATACATGAATGATTTGTTGCTGCGCTATAAATCAACATCCGCCACAGAGACACGGAGACACAGAGGTTCACAGAGAAAACCGCCAGAGAAAAATCTGCACGAAGGAGGTAAACCAAATCGAAGCCTAATCTCCAACAAAACAGAATCATTGGTGTTTGGTCTTAGTTTTCCTCCCAGATGTTCTCAGTGTCTCTGTGTCTCCGTGGCAAATGTTTGATTTCAATGTTTCATCCCGGAATATTTCAACGTGCCTTTTCTCAACTCCCTCTTCTTCATGATAACAAAAATCACCGGGGTCATGATCAACACATGCACCGCCGACGAGACCATGCCGCCGATCATGGGGGCCGCGATGGGCTTCATGACGTCGGCCCCGGTGCCGGTGGACCACATGATCGGCACCAGGCCGATCAGGGCCACGGCCACGGTCATCAGCTTGGGCCTGAGCCTCAGCACCGCCCCCTCGAAGGTGGCGTCGTAGATGTCCTGCTCCGTGACCGGCCCCTTGATCAGCCGCCGGTCCAAGGCCTCGTGCAGGTAGATGACCATCACCACCCCGGTCTCCACGGCGATGCCGTACAGGGCGATGAAGCCGACCCACACCGCCACCGACATGTTGTACCCCAGGCCCGCCACCAGATAGACCCCGCCCACCAGGGCGAACGGCACCGAGAGCATGACCATGCTCGCCTCCAGGGCCGAGTGGAAGGTGAAGTAGAGCAGGATGAAGATGATCAGCATGCCGGCCGGCACCAGCAGCTTGAGTCGGGCCTTGGCCCTGACCTGGTTCTCCCACTGGCCGGACCAGGCCACGTAGTAGCCGGAGGGGAGCTTGAGCTGCCGCTCCAGCGCCTGCTTGGCATCGTTCACGAATCCGCCCATGTCCCGGCCCCGCACGTTGAGGAACACGATGGAGCGCAACAACCCCCCCTCGCTGTTGATCTCCGGAGCGCCGGTGGAGACCTTGAGCCTGGTCACCAGGGAGAGCGGCACCTGTGCGCCGTCGGGGCTTGCCACCAGCATGCGGCGGATCGCGGGGATGTTGTCCCGGTAGTCCCGTTCGTAGCGGATGCGGATCGGGAAGCGGTTGCGCCCCTCCACCGTGGTAGAGAGCGTCTCGCCTCCCAGGGCCGTGCTGATCACGTCCTGGATGTCCCCGACCTGTATGCCGTAGCGGGCCGCCGCCTCCCGGTCGATGTCGATGTCCAGGTAGTTGCCGCCGGTGACCCGCTCCGCCACCACGTCGGCGGCGCCCGGCACCGTCTTCAGTATCCCCTCTGCCTGCACGGCCAGGTCCTTCAGCACGTTCAGGTCGCTGCCGAATATCTTGACCCCCAGGTCGGTGCGCACACCGGTGGAGAGCATGTTGATGCGGTTGATGATCGGCTGGGTCCAGCCGTTGCGCACCCCCGGGATCTGGAGCTTGCTGTCCAGCTCAGCCACGATGTCGGCCTTTGTGATCCCCGGCCGCCACTGCGCCTTGGGCTTGAGGATGATGATGGACTCGAACATGGAGACCGGCGCCGGATCGGTGGATGTCTCGGCGCGCCCCACCTTGCCCAGCACGTGCTGCACCTCGGGCACGCTCTTGATGATGGCGTCCTGCACCTGGATGATCCGCTTGGCCTCGGTGATGGAGACGTTGGGAAGGGTGACCGGCATGTACAGCAGCGACCCCTCGTCCAGGGGGGGCATGAACTCGCTCCCCAGGTGCATGAACATGGGGATGGCGATGGCCAGGGCCAGCACGTTTAGGGCAATGGTGGTCCGCTTCCATTTCAGGACCCAGCGGATGACCGGGCTATAGAGCCGGATGAAGAAGCGGGAGACCGGGTTGACGTCTTCCCTCGGCATGCGGCCCCGCATGAACCAGTACATGAGGCAGGGCACCAGGGTGATGGCGATGACGGCGGAGCCCATCATGGAGAAGGTCTTGGTGAAGGCCAGCGGGTGGAAGAGCTTCCCCTCCTGTCCTTCCAGCATGAAGACCGGCACGAAGGAGAGGATGATGATGGCCAGGGAGAAGAAGATCGCCCGTCCGACCTGCTTGGCCGAGGTGATGATCACCTCCAGCCGCCGCTCCCTCCGTTCCTCCTCGGGCAGCTCGGACAGGTGACGGTAGCAGTTCTCCACCATGATCACCCCGGCGTCCACCAGCACGCCGATGGCGATGGCGATCCCCCCCAGGGACATGATGTTGGAGGTGACCCCCATGAGCCGCATGGTGATGAAGGAGATCAGCACCGCGATGGGGAGCGTCAGGACGATGACCAGGGCGCTCTGGAAGTGGAGCAGGAAGACCAGGATCACCAGGTAGACCACGACGGATTCCTCGGTCAGGGCCCGCTTCAGGTTGTCGATGGCTCGCCCGATCAGGTCGGAGCGGTCGTAGGCGACCTGGATCTTCACGCCGGGGGGCAGCCCCTTCTCCAGGGCGGTGATCTTCTCCTTGACCCGGTCGATGACGTTCTTGGCGTTCTCGCCGTAGCGCATGACCACGATGCCACCCACGGCCTCACCTTCACCGTTCATGTCCAGGAGGCCGCGCCGGATGGCGCCCCCCATCTGCACCGTGCCCAGATTCCTGACGTAGATGGGCGTGCCGCGCATGTCGGCCCCCACCACGATGTTCTCCAGGTCGGCCCGGGACTTCACGTACCCCTGGCCGCGGATCAGGTACTCGGCATCGGACTGCTCGATCAGACGCCCCCCCACGTCGTTGTTGGAGCGTTTCACCGCCTCCATCACCTGGGCGACCTTGATGTTGTAGGCAAACAGCTTGTTCGGGTCCAGGTCGATCTGGTACTCCCGCACGTAGCCGCCGATGGAGGCCACCTCGGCCACCCCCTGCACGGTGTTGAGCTGGTAGCGCACGAACCAGTCCTGCAGGGTGCGGAGCTGTTCCTGGTCATACCCCTTACCCTCGATGGTGTACCAGAACACGTGCCCCACGCCGGTGCCGTCCGGCCCAAGCGTAGGCACCACGCCCGGCGGCAGCAGGGAGGCGGCGTAGTTGAGCCGTTCCAGCACCCTCGTCCGGGCCCAGTAGATGTCGGCCTTGTCGTCGAAGATCACGTAGATCATGGAGAAACCGAAGGCGGACGAGGCGCGCACGGCCCTGACCTGGGGGAGCCCCTGGAGGTTCACCGCCAGTGGGTAGGTGACCTGGTCCTCCACCACCTGGGGCGAACGGCCGGGGTAGTCGGTGAACACGATCACCTGGTTGTCGGACAGGTCCGGGATGGCGTCCACCGGGGTCTTGTAGACCGACCAGATGCCCCAGGCGATAACGAGGGCAAAGACCATCAGGACGATGACGCGGTTTCGGGCGGAGTATTCGATGATTCGTTCGATCATGGATATGGCACCTTAATGGAACGCGGATTCACGCGGATGCGGCGGATCTGCGCGGATCTTTTTTGCGATTTGAAAATACGACGCGCTTGAACTCGGGATCGTTCCCAAAGTTGAGGAGAAGGCCAACCTCCTTCTCGGTTGCTTTCAAGTAATTGGTAAGCTGTGCAACGTGCTCGGGACGCAGACGTTCGGCTGCTTTCAGCTCGATGATGACAAGATCATTTACCAGCAGGTCGGCAAAATATTCTCCCACAACGTGGCTGCCATAGTAGACGGTTATCGGATGCTGTTGACCGACAGCGAGGCCCATAGAGGCAAGCTCAGCAAGCAATGCATTCTCATACACCTTTTCAAGAAAGCCGTATCCAAGGTCATTGTAGACTTTGTAAAATCCCTTGATAATTTGCTCCGTAATATCTTCGCACAGCATCCTTGCCTCCTGATCCGCGTATATCCGCCGCATCCGCGCCAATCCGCGTTCCATTGCCTTTCACAGCTTACATCTTCATATCATCCATGTTCATTACGCCACCCTTCTTTGCCGGCGGCTGTTTGGCGGAGGGCTGCTGTGTCGGCGGTGCTGCGGGTTTCTTCTCGTCCATCTTCATCCCCGGCATATTCTCATGGCTGCCGCCGCCCCCCTTGAGCTGGGCTTCCGAGTCGATGAGATAGCCGCCGGAGACCGC
>DATBXI010000449.1:0-3654 GCA_036514355.1 Desulfuromonadaceae bacterium | reverse complement strand
AGAACTTCTCCTGGGAGGATACGTCCGCCACACCAGCCGGGACCGAAACCACCGGAAACGGCGCCGACAACCCCTTCGGTAACACGGACGGGATCTCCAAGAACTAGCTCAACGAACAGCATCGTACCGATAAGAGCGGGGTTACCCGCTCTTTTTCTTCATCCCCATCGTTAGCGGAGAAGCAGCGTGCGTCAACGTATCACCATCCTCCCTGAAACGCTCACCAACAAGATCGCCGCCGGCGAGGTAGTCGAACGTCCGGCAGCGGTCACCAAGGAATTGATCGAAAACGCTCTCGATGCCGGCGCCACGGACATCCGCGTGGAAATCGCGGCAGGCGGCAGGCGGCTGATCAGGATCAGTGACAACGGCCACGGCATGTCCCGCGAGGATGCCCTGTTGTCGCTGGAACGCCATGCCACCAGCAAGATCAGGACTGACAGCGATCTGGACGCCATCCACACCCTGGGATTCCGGGGCGAGGCGCTCCCCTCCATCGCCTCGGTCTCCCGCTTCCGCTTGGCCACCCGCGAGCCGGACAATCCGGAAGGGACGGAGATCGTGGTTGAGGGGGGCCGGGTGCGTGATGTCAAGGCCTGCGGCATGGCCCCGGGCACGGCCATCACCGTGGAACAGCTCTTCTTCAACGTCCCGGCACGGCTCAAATTCCTGAGGAGCGCCGAGACCGAGGCCGGCCACGTGGCAGACACGGTGGCCCGCATGGCCATCTCCCGCCCCGGCGTGGCCTTCACCTGCGTCAGCGACGGCCGTGAACTGCTGCGGGTGCAGCAGGGGGACCTGCGGCGCCGTCTCGTCCAGGCACTGGGGAAAGAGGCCACCGCCGACCTTCACGCCGTGGACAGCGCATCCGGGGACATCACCGTCACCGGCTTCATCTCCGGCCCGAGCGTTGTCCGCTCCACGACCGGGGCCATGTTCACCTACATCAACGGCCGCTTCGTACGGGACCGGGTGGTGCAGCACGCCATCATGCAGGCCTACCGGGGGGTGATCGACCGGGGCCGGTACCCGGTCATGGCCCTGTTCATCGAACTTCCGACCGGAGAGGTGGATGTCAACGTCCACCCCACCAAGCATGAGGTGCGCTTCCGGTACCAGACCGCCGTGCATGACGCCCTGCAGGCGGCGCTGACCGAGGTGCTGGCCCGTTCCCCCTGGCTGCAGCAGCCCCAGAGACAGCCCTCCCCTCCCGCTGTCCCGCCGCCGACCGCCCAGGCCTACCGGGAACGGATTGCGGCCGCGGCCCAGGCATCCCTGCATCTCCCCCGTCGGGAAACGCCTGTCCCGTCCTCCTTTGGAACGGACAGGAGAGGCACTGGGGCCGAACCTGCTGGTGTTGCCGAGCCCGCAGAGCCGTTCCGGCCGGAAGCCGAACCCGAACAGCAGGGCTACTTTTCCTCCCTGGCGGTCATCGGTCAACTCCACGGGGAGTACATCCTTTGCCAGACCGGGAGCGAACTGGTGATCATCGACCAGCACGCGGCCCACGAGCGGGTCGCCTTTCAGCGTCTGCGGCGCCAGTACGGCAGCGGCGGTGTGGAGTCGCAGCGACTGCTGTTTCCCGAGACCCTGGAACTTTCCTTCAGCGAGGTTGCCGTGGCGCAGCGTTTTCGGCAGGAACTGCTGGGGATCGGGTTCGAACTGGAGCCCTTTGGCGGCAACACGGTCATGCTGGCCGCCGTGCCGCGCCTGACCGCCAGCGGCAATGCCTCACGCCTGGCACGGGACATCCTGGCCGACCTGGGGCAGATCGGCGCCAGCGCCGTCTTCGCGGAGACCCTGGACGACCTGCTGGCCCGCATCGCCTGCCACTCGGTGGTGCGCGGCGTTCACCCCCTGGACAGCCGCCAGATCACCGAGTTGTTGCGCGCCATGGACGAGACCGCATTTGCCGCCAGTTGCCCCCACGGCCGGCCGGTATCGCACGTCATCACCCTGGGTGAACTGGAACGGATCTTCAAGCGGACATGACCCCACCACCCCGACCCAAACTCCTCGTCATCTGCGGCCCCACCGCCTCGGGCAAGAGCAACCTGGCCCTCCAGCTGGCCCGACACCTGGACGCGGAGATCGTCAATGCCGACTCCATGCAGGTTTATCGCGGCATGGACATCGGCACGGCCAAGCCCACCCCGGCCCAGCGGGAAGAGATCCGTCACCACCTGATCGACGTGGCCGCGCCCGACCACCACTTTTCCGCCGCTGATTTTGCGGCAGCGGCCGACGCCGCTATCGGAGATATTGCCGCCAGGGGCAAGCGGGTGATCGTGGCGGGCGGCACCGGGCTGTACATCCGGGCATTGCTGAAGGGGCTGGTGGATTCCCCCAGCGGTGCCGGCGATATCCGCAGAGAGTTGCAGACCGAGGCCAATGAATTGGGCAACCAGGCCATGCTTGAGCGGCTCGCCCAGGTGGACCCGGAACTCGCGGCCCGCATCCATCCCAACAACCGGGTGCGCATCATCCGTGCCCTGGAGGTGTACCGCCTGACCGGCATCCCCCTTTCCCGTTACCAGCAGGCGCACGGTTTCAGCGCCCGGCGTTACGACACCCTCCAGATCGGTATCCAGGTGGAACGCACGGAACTCTACCGCCGCATCGATGAACGGGTGGAGCACATGGTGCACGAAGGGCTGCTGGAGGAGGTGCGGGGACTGCTGGCGCAGGGGTATGGCCGCGATCTGAAGGCCATGCGCGCCATCGGCTACAAGGAGGCGGCCGCCTGCATCGCCGGCGAGTATGACCGTGACGAGGCCATACGGCTCATCCAGCGCGATACGCGGCGATATGCCAAGCGTCAACTCACCTGGTTCAAGGCCGACCCTGACATATTATGGCTTGAATATTCGGAAAACTTTGCTACTATTTTGCAACATGCAATTGAGTTTTTTGCACACCAGGAGGAGTGAACATGGCAAAGGCACCTTTCAATATCCAGGATCAGTACCTGAACCAATCCCGCAAGGAACGCATCCGGGTAGTCGTCAACATGATGTCAGGCGCAAAGATCGAGGGGTTCATCAAGTCCTTCGACAACTTTTCCGTGCTGCTGGAGTCCAGCGGCGACATTCTGATCTACAAGCACGCCATCTCCACCATCACCTCGGCCGACGGCAATTTCCGGCTGCACCAGTAATCCACGGCAGAACGTCAACGGCTTTTTACGGGGATGAACAGGATGGACGGGACGATTTTTTATCCTGTGTGTCCCGTCATCCCTGTTTCATTTGTCTTTGACCACCCGCGTTAACCGACAGGCACCCATGCACAACACCTGCGTAACCATCCCTTCCGTCCCCCGGAGCGCCCGATGAAAGGGCTGCTGATCCAGGGGGTCACAGCCGGTTCCCTTGCGGACGAACTGGGCCTGGAGTCCGGCGATCGATTGGTGGCCATCGACGGCCATCCGCTGCGGGACATCATCGACTACAGCTATTACACCGCCCTGAACGAGGAGCTGCTGCTGGAGGTGGCCAAAGCGGACGGCGACCTGTGGGAGCTGGAAATCGAACGGGAACCCGGGGAACCGCTCGGCCTCACCTTTGCGGCGCCACAGCCGGCCCGTTGCCGCAACAACTGCGTCTTCTGCTTTGTCCACCAGCTTCCCAAGGGTCTGCGCAAACCGCTCTACGT
>DATBXI010000448.1:0-9304 GCA_036514355.1 Desulfuromonadaceae bacterium | reverse complement strand
CTCGGCGCGGCCGCTCCGCGCCGGGTCAACGTGCGGGTGCTGTCGGCCACGTCACGCGATCTCGGCGCAGATGTCCGGGCCGGCCGCTTCCGCGAGGACCTCTTCTTCCGCCTGAATGTCTTCTCCATCCAGTTGCCGCCGCTCAGGGAGCGTATCGACGACCTGCCGCTCCTGGCCGGGCATTTTCTGGTAAAATACTGCCAGGCCATGCAGCGCCCGCCGGTCCGGATCACGCCCGATGCCATGCGGCTCCTTATGGCCTATGGCTGGCCGGGAAACATCCGTGAACTGGAGAACGTCATGGAACGCGGCCTGATCCTGTGCGAGGGGGACGTCATCTCCAGCCAATGCCTGCCCGACGGCATCCGCGGGGCAGAGGAGGCGCAAACGCCTCTGCCGGACGAAGACCTGTCCATCAAAAAAGCCGAGGACGCCATCGAACGTGACCTGATCCGCAAGGCCCTGGCCAGGACCGGCGGCAACCGCACCCAGGCGGCAAAGATCCTGGAGATCAGCCATCGTTCGCTTTTGTACAAGCTTAAGGAATTCGGGATCGAGTAAGCAAAATTTGCACAGCCGGACGACCTGTTGCAGGTAAAAGTATGCATTTTTTGCATATCGGATTGTGTGTAGTAAATATTGTGTATAATTATCAGTGCGTTATGCGCTGCTGTGGAAGGGGCATTGTTTTTGCTTGGTACCAAACTACTGCGAAGCCAGAAAGGATTCATCATGCTGAAAGAGATTCTCGTTGCCCTTGCCGTTACCGTCATCATCTCGTCCCCCTCCTTTGCCATGGCCAAGGAGGGGTGTGGCGGCGATTGCATGATCTGCCATAAATTGACGGAAAAGGAGGCCGCCGAACTCCTCAAGAACACGGGTATTACCGTGAAGTCGGTAAAGCCCTCGCCCGCCAACGGCCTGTTCGAGATCCTGCTGGAGAAGGAGGGCAAGCAGGGGCTCCTGTTCATGGACTACGGCAAGAAGCACCTCATCCAGGGGATGATGGTCGCGCTCCCCGATTTCAAGCCCGTGGCCGCCCACATGCAGGATCTGCCCCAGCCGCCGCCGGTGACGTCGATCGATCCCAAGACGATCCCGACGGAAAACGCAATCGTGATGGGCAATCCCAAGGGGTCCAAAACGCTGTACGTCTTCACCGACCCCGACTGCCCTTATTGCCGCAAGATGCACGCCGAACTGAGGCAACTGGAGAAGATCGCCCCGGATGTGGCCATCCACATCATGCTGTTTCCCCTGCCCATGCACCCGGCGGCCTATGACAAGGCCCGGGCCATACTCGCCGCTAAGAGCCGCAAGCTGCTGGACGAGGGGTTTGAGGGGAAGGAGCTGCCCAAGCCCGAGGGTAACGCAGGCAAGGCAGGGGTGGACAAGGTCATAGCATTCGCCAACAGCCACGGCATCTCCGGTACGCCGACGCTCATCATGCCCGACGGCAAGGTGGTGGTGGGGGGCATGGATGCGGAGTCGCTGAAGCGGATGCTGGATGGGAAGTAGGCAGGGGGGAAAAGTGGCTTTTATGTATCCGGTTGTCATGGCACTCATTACCGGCCTGGTGCTTCTGTTGTCCCCGGTGCAGGCCCTGACCCATGAGGGTGCTGTCAGCGGTGACTGTACGTCGTGCCATACCCTTACCATCCAGGAGGCTAGCCAGCTTCTCAAAAAGGGCGGAGGCACGGTCAAATCGGTCAGGCAGGCGCCGAGCCGCGGCATGTTCGAACTTCTTGTGGAGAAGAACGACAGGCAGGGCATCGTCTATATCGACTACGGCAAGAAGCACCTGATGCAAGGGTTACTGCTCAGTCTCGACACCTTTGAGCCGGTGGCGGCCCATGGCACCCCGGCGATGCAACCCCAAAAGGTGGCGACCATTAACCCCGTCTCCATCCCCAACCAGTATGCCTTCACCATGGGCAACCCGGAAGGGGCGAAGCAGTTGTACGTCTTCACCGATCCGGATTGCCCCTATTGCCGTAACCTGCATGCCGAACTGAAAAAGCTGGAGAAACTGGCTCCCCAGGTGACGATCCGGCTCATGCTCTTGCCCCTGCCGATACACCAGGGCGCTTACGACAAGGCGCGGGTCATCGTGGGGCGGCACAGCCGGGAACTGCTGGATATGGCCTTTGAGGGAAAGGCGCTGCCACAGCCCTCGGGGGACGAGGGGAAGGCGCAGATCGACGCCATCATGGGGTTTGCCTATGCCAATGGCCTGAGCGGCACCCCCACCATCGTCTTTCCCGACGGCTCGGTGGTGGTCGGCATACGGGACGCCGCGATGCTGAAGGGGCTTTTGGAGCGGATGTAGAAACCGGCAGGATGGTGGTGCAATGAGGAGAGGAGTTGCCATGATATCGAGAGTGCTCACGTTGCGGGCGATTGCAGGCGCGTTGCTGCTGGTGTTGGGAAGCGGCGGGGCAACCGCGCTGCAGGCGGCCAGCAGCCAGACAACCTACACTCCGAGCATGTCGGACTATTGTGTCCAGCCCCCTTTCCTGGCAGGCTACGTTCCCCCCCAGGTGCTTTTCACCATGGGGAAGGACCACAAATTCTATTACCCCGCCTATAACGACGCGTCGGACATCAACGGCGACGGCAAGCTCGAAACCGGCTACCTGCACTCCTTCGACTACTACGGCTATTTCGATTCCTACAAGTGCTACAACTACAACACCTCCGCCAACCGCTTCGAGCCCTACGGCGATACCACCGACAAGTACTGCACCGGTACCAACGCCGGCATGTGGAGCGGCAACTTCCTCAATTGGGTGGCCATGTCCCGGGCCGACGTCATCAAGCTGGTGATCTACGGCGGCTACCGCACCGCGGACAACCAGGGGACCAACTATGACGAGATCAGCGGCGAATGGATCCCGCAGGACGGCCACATCTGGGGCAAGGAGTACCTGGGGGGCGATGCCGCCAACCTGTTCCCTGTCGGGGGCAACAACAAGCGCGCCCTGTTCTGCGTGGCCGGGACCACGGCCAACGGCAACAACATCTCGCAACTGAAGGTCATTCCCGACGTCACCCAGGTGTCGGACACGTCGGGGCATGCGGCAGGGACAGGGGTGACGGTATCGGGCGGCCTGCGGGCCTGGCACTGGGTGAATGTGGACGGCAACACCAACATCTGTTCCGACAGCGCCATGGACCTGAACGGCGACGGACAGGCCGAGTCTGCCTACTTGAGGGGGCTGACCAAGTACAACGTATCGGTCAAGGTATGCGATCCCGGCTCCGGCTTCATCAACGACGCCACCTGGGAGACGAAGCACTGCAAGGCCTACGGCTCCAACTACCGCTCCGTGGGGCTGATGCAGATCTACGGCGAGACCGCCAACAGCGCCCAGGTCTGCAGCAAGGACATGTTCACCGCCTGCAACAGCGACAACGCCTGTTCCTCCATCGGCAAGGGACAGTGTGTCAATGCGGCCAACATGTTCTTCGGCATGATCGCCGGTTCCTACCAGAATCCCAAGGCAGGCGGGTATATCCGCAAGGATGTCTACAGCATCAACGAGGAGACCAACCAGAGCAACGGCCAGTTCCAGACCTCGGCCAGCAGCGGCAAGGGGCTGATCATCAAGTCCATCGAACAGTTCAAGGCCCAGTCTACCTATCCCCTGAGCTCCCAATGGGGCAACCCCATGGGCGAGATCCTGTACGAGGGGATGCGCTACTGGGCCGGCAAGGGAACCCCCACCTCCGCCTATGTTTCCGGCATCTCCAACGGCGCCAACGGCGACAACGGCAACTATTCCTCCCAACCCACCTGGGACCAGCCGGCAAACCTGTATCCCGCCTGCTCCATGCGCTTCAACCTGGTCTTTTCCGATGTCTACAACAGCTTCGACGACGATCAGCTTCCCGGCTCCGCCTTCGGCAGCTTTAGCGGCGACCTGCCGAACCTGAACGTCCAGACCCTGGCCAACCAGATCTGGAGCAACGAAAGTCTGGGCACCTCGCTGGTGGTGGGGGAGTCGGGCACAACGGCCGGCAGCAACACCTCCGGTCGCTGCGACGGCAAGACCGTCAGCGGCATGGGGAACATCCGCGGCCTCTGCCCGGCCGAGGGGGAACTGAAAGGGTCCTATTACCCGGCTGCCGTGGCCCTGTACGGCCACAACTCCCTGACCGCCAACACCAATACCCCCAACGTGCTGACCTATGTGGTGGCCTTTACCTCCAACGTGCCGGAGATCTGGGTGACCACCAACTCCGGCAAGAAGGCCCTGATAATGCCGTACGGCAAATCGGTCTCCACCTTGAACGACGGCAAAGGCACCGCCTGGAACTGCACCACCTCCAACACGAATTTCAGCGTGGCCAACGTGACCACCGCGGCCGGCAGCACGGTGAAAAACCTGAGCTTCAGCCCTACCAGTTCCACCTCCTCGTGTCCCTCCATGGCCACGGTGGGCTATTACATTCTTGACACCGAGTACGATGCTGCCAACAACCTGAAGTACGTCAAGTTCAACACCTCCTACGACGACCTGGGAGGCTCGGACTATGACCTGGACGTGCTGGCCGAATACACGGTCTGCGCACAGGGGGCCACGAATGCGAACTGCGCCGGCGCCAACCTTACCGGCGATCAGGTATGGGTGCAGGTCAGAAGGGTCTATTCTTCGGCCGGCAACCCCAACGGTTTCGGATTCACCGCTTCTGGGGTGGGAAGCGATTCCGGGGCCTACATGATCGTTCAGCACACGTCGAGCCCCCCCTCGGGATCTTCATGGGCGGGCAATCAACTCACCACCGATACCCAGTCGATCAAATTCAACGCCGCTTCCACTACCGCCGTGCTGCCCAAACCGCCCCTCTGGTACGCGGCCAAGTACGGCGGGTTCAAGGATTCAGACGGCACCGGGATGCCCTATACCGATTCCACCTGCGATCCCGCCACCCGCGGAGCCGCGGCGCGCAATTCCCGCTGCAACGAATGGGACTCGCAGGGTAACGGCAATCCGGATAACTACTTCCTGGTGACCGACCCGAGCAAGATGGAACAGCAGCTGCGCCTTGCGCTCGATTCCATCCTGGCGCGGGTCGCCTCGGGCACGGCGGCGTCGATCCTCAACAACAGCCAGGGAAGCGGCGCCAGCCTGCTTCAGGCGGTCTTCTTCCCGCGCAAGGATTTCGACAACGGGACGCAGGGCGCCTGGGTCGGGGAGATCTACAACATGTGGTACTACCTGGATCCCTTTCTCCAGTTGACCTCCATCAGGGAGGATACCAACAAGGACTTCAAGCTGAACCTGAAGGACGACAAGATCGCCCAGTTCTATTTCGACTCATTCCAGAACAAGACCCTGGTGCAACTGTTCAGCGATGCCAACGGCGACGGCTCGCCGGATTCATCCACCCCCGACTCGGTCGTGGACCCGGACAAGGTAAACAGCCTGGGGAAGGCGGGGAGGACCCTGTGGGGGAGAAACCCGTCCAGCGACCCGCGCGTACTCTACACCCGCACCGATGATGCGACCCTGGACAAGTACAACGGCATGACCAAGTTCACTACCCTGAATAGTGCGGCGACAGCGTACAGTCCGCCGTTGCAGAACAACGGCACCATACTGTCGCTGCTCGGCATGACCGACGTCATCAAGGCGGGCAAGGTGATCAGCTACATCGGCGGCAGCGACCAGGCGATGGATGTCGACGGCACCCTCTACCGCAATAGAAAGGTCAGCATCAGTGGTTGCGGCATCGGCGCTTCCGATCAGGAACCCACCTCCAGCGACAGTTGCTACCGCGTCTGGAAGCTGGGAGATATCGTGACCTCCACGCCGCGGCTGGTTTCCACCGTCAGCCAGAATACCTACCAGCTTGCCGTGCCCAGCGGCTACAACGACCAGACCTACGCGGCCTTTGTCAATTCCTCCACCTACCAGAACCGGGGGATGGTGTTCACCGGCGGCAATGACGGGATGCTGCATGCCTTCCGACTGGGGATACTCAAGGAGTTGGGCGGCAGGTTCGACAAGGCGCAGTTTTACGATTACAACGGCAACCCGGCCACCAGCAGCAGCAACCTGGGGCGCGAAGAGTGGAGTTTCATCCCCAAGCAGGCGCTGCCGTTCCTCCCGTATCTCAAGGACCCGGCCTATTGTCACATCTATTATGTCGACAAGTCGCCGGCCCTCGTCGATGCCAGCGTCATCAAGCCCTCGGGGTGCGCCTCCTCCGCCGACTACTGGGACTGCGTCAAGTCCGCCGACGGTTCCACGTGGAAGACCGTGCTGGTGGGGGGCATGGGGTATGGCGGGGCAGCCAAATGGAACGGCGACGGCAACTACACCGCCCCGACAAGCAGCGTCAAGACGCCGATCAAGGGGACATCCGCTGCCACGGGGGTGGGGTATTCCTCCTACTTTGCGCTGGACGTGACCAACCCCACCACCCCCACCTACCTGTGGGAGTTCCCCGGGACAACCACTGCCGTCGGACTGTCGGGATATTCAACGCCCGGCCCGGCATTTGTCCGCATTGCCGCCAAGGTCAAGGCCGCGGACGGCGTGACGGACACCACTGCGCCGGATCACTCGAAAAACGGGCGCTGGTTCGCCGTGTTCGCCTCCGGTCCCACCGGGTACATCGACACGGTGCAGCACGCATTCCTGGGACAGTCCGATCAACAGCTGCGCATCTTCGTGGTGGATCTTGCCACCGGCGCCCTGGTGCGGACCATAGACAAATTCGCCGATAATACGTCGCTTCCCGCCAACGCCTATGCCGGTTCCGTCGCGACCGGCGTAATCGACACCGACCGGTCGAACACGGCCGCCAATGGCTGGTACAGCGACGATGCGGTCTATATAGGCTACGTTCAAAAGGCCGGCGACGGCACCTGGACCAACGGCGGGGTCATCCGCCTGCTGACCAAGGAAAATACCGATCCGGCCACCTGGGCCGCCTCGCCCCTGATCAGCAACATCGGCCCGGTCACCACCTCGGTTACCAAGCTCCAGGATCGCAGTAACAAGAACCTGTGGCTTTTCTTCGGTTCCGGCCGCTATTTTTTCAGAGGGGACGACGGCACGGGGCAGCGGGTCCTGTACGGCATCAAGGATCCCTGCTACAGCACATCGAACCGGGCTGGCAGATTTTCCGGGCTCAGCAACATCGCCAGCGGTACTGACAACGACATCGACCCCACCTGCACCGATGCGTCACCCTCCGGGCTGGTCAATCAATCGGGTTCGGCGTCAACGGCGCCGGCCACAACCCTGGCTGCCACTGCCCCGGGCTGGTACATCAACCTGGATACGGCCGACAGCGCCAACTCCATCAACGCGGAGCGGGTGATTACCGACCCCATTGCCAGCCCTGCCGGGGCGGTATTCTTCACCACGTTGAAGCCAAGCGGCGATGTCTGTAAATTCGGCGGCGACACCCTCATATGGGCGGTGCGCTACGATACCGGCGGCATACCCCCCGGCGCGGCCATGCAGGGCAAGGCTCTGATACAGGTATCCACCGGTGCTTTCACGCAGATATCGCTGCAAACCGCGTTCAGCAATCCGGGAAATGCGCGCCTCGACAAGAGGCGCCTGGCAAGCCCGATCTCCGGCGTGCCTCCCGTGGCCCAGGGGCTTTCCCTGCTCACGAACCCGCCACCGATGAAGAAGTTCCTGCATGTCAGGGAGAAGTAGGTGAAGAAAGGGATGACGTGGCCATGAACAGACATGGTTTTTCCTTGATCGAATTGCTGGTGGTGATTGTACTTATCGGTATTGTGCTCACTATTGCCACGCTCAATTTTTCGAGCATGAACCGTAAGGCGGGAATCGAGCGGGAGACGCGGGAGCTGTTGACAGATTTGAACACGGCCCGGCTGGATTCGGTGTACCGCAAGCAGCGGCACGCGATTATCTTCCAGCCCAACAGTTACATCATGAAACGCTACAGTTCACAGGACGAATCCGATCAGTACGGTGGCGATACCACCACGGGGATTGTGCTGTCGAAAACCCTACCCTACCAGATCACCAAGGAAAGCGGCTCCTCACTGGCTGACTATCCCACCGTATTCGATATCCGCGGGTTTGTTTCAAACGTGGGCGGAAACTTCACCATCCGCGTCAATCCCAGCTACTCCGGGGCCGCATTCGACTGCATCGTGATCTCTGTGGGGCGCACCAATATCGGCACCATGCAAGGGGGCTCCTGTGTTCAGCAATAGCGCCGGCTTTACCCTGGTCGAATTTCTGGTGGCCATAGTGATCATGTTGGTCGGACTCTTGGGGCTGCTGCAGACCGTCAATACGTCCCTGAGCCACAACCTGGCCAACCAATTGCGCAACGAAGCGGTGGCGGTTGCTGACCGGCAGATGTCCCTGGAGCTGGCGAAAGGGTTTGACCAGGTAGACACCACTCCTATGAGCACCTTCGTGCAACGGCCGATCCTGACGGGCTTCAGGAACTTCTCGGTAATCCGTACCGGAACAGCCATGACCAATTCGAAACAGGTCAACATCGAGGTGCGCTGGAAGTACAAGGGATCGGCATACAGCCATCAGGTATATGGCGGCATCAGCAAAACCAATAAATAAAAGGCAGGCTGCTGACATGAGACGGGACAGACGGGGTTTCACCCTCATCGAAATAATGGTGGTCATGGTGCTCTTCGTGGTGGTGATCGCCATCACGGGTCAGTCGTTCCAGACGATCCTGAAGCAGAGTGCCAAACTGTTCCGGAGCGAGGAGAGCAACATAGAAGGGATGGTCGGCCTGGAGATGATGCGTCACGACATCCAGCAGGCCGGCTACGGCCTCTTCACCCAGCCGAGCCCCGTAACGTACGGCGAAGCGACGGGCTCTCCGGCAAGCACCTACAACGAAACCACGAATACGGCGCCACCGCGGGCCGTGGCGGCCGGCGACAATCTGCCCGCAGGCAGCGGCACCGTGGTGGCTGGCACGGACTATCTGGTGATCAAGGGGACCACGGTTGGGCGCACGAAGGCCGCCCAGAAGTGGACTCATCTGGTCTACGCGCCCGGAGGGGCGATACCCAACATCTGGACCTCGGGCACGGAGAACTTCAGTGGTGGTGACAACGTCATCCTCCTGCGTCGTTCGATCTCCACGAGCGGCACCACGACGACCCTTATTTCAAATCCGCCGAATCCGCCTGACCCTTCCTCTGGAGCGTTTTATTATTCTTACAGCCCGACGGCATTCGGCTCATACTCGACTAACAGTTGGAGCTATTTTGTGTATGGACTGAATAGTCCCAGCGGCAGTTCCCCCCCCCCACCTCGTATGCCGTTCA
>DATBXI010000447.1:0-2460 GCA_036514355.1 Desulfuromonadaceae bacterium | reverse complement strand
CCAGGCGGTGCACGGCAGGACGACCTCGGCCCGTTGCATCAGCTCTGTCGGTTGCCAGTCGATGGCGGCCAGCACCGTAATGCCCGCTGTCATCTGCGGCGGCAGGTCGGCCTCGAGGGTGATCACCCCTTTGACCGTGCCGTTGCCAAGCGCCCGGGAGAGCGTTACGGCCCCCTGTTCTTGCCCGAGCAGGGCGCAGCCGAAGCTGTTGGGGCCGTCCAGGAGGAAGGCCAGCTTGGCTCCGTTCCGAGCAACGGCAGCGATGGCCTCCAGGCTCCGGTGCTGCGTGCCGCAGATCACCACCGGGCGCGCGGCCTTCGTCAACGGGATGTCCGAGAGGGAGGCAACGCAGCTGAATTCGTACAGTGCGTGCCCCCTCCCTTGATGGGAGGGGGGTGGGGGGAGGGTGGTATTCTGGGCGGCGCATTCGCCTTCTCCCCAGCCCTCCCCCATCAAGGGGGAGGGAGCGCCCCCTACCACGTACACCTGCGCCCCGTTGCGCCAGGCTTGGCGCACGGCCAGGGCCATCATGGGGGCCTCGGCCGGCAGGTCGCACCCCACGATTGCCACCAGGTCTGCCGTGCGCACATCCGCCAGGGAGGCGGCGTTGGCGGCGGTCAGCAGGGAAACCGCCTCCTGGGCGCGTTCGGCGTGGACCTCGTCGCCAAAGTAGCTCAGGGCGCCGGCGCCCAGCACCGTGTTCAGGCGGGCAGCCATGATGTTCCCCTCCAGGGACATGCGGGGGGAGCCGACGATGGCCAGGCTCTCGGGGCCGTGCAGTTCCAGGAACCCGCCGATCCTCAGCACCAGGGTGTCCAGCGCCTCCTCCCGGGTGACCGGCATCCCGTCCACCAGCGTCTGACGCGGCCGTTCCGGCGCGTTCACGGCCTGATTGGAAAAGCGCCCCCGATCGCAGATGAACCAGCCGTTGACGCTGTCATTGCGGCGGGCGATCACCTTGAGCAGCTCCCGGTAGCGGGCCGCCGGGGTGATGTTGCACCCCAGGGAGCAGTGGGGGCAGATGGAGGGTGCCATGTCGTAGTCCCAGTAGCGGGCGCGGAAGCGGGCGGTCTTGTCGGTGAAGACCCCGGTGGGGCAGATGTCCACCAGGTTGCCGGAGAAAGGGGACTCCAGCGGCCCGTCCGCCTGGCGACCGAAGTAGATCGCATTGGCCCGGCCCATGACGCCGAAATCCGTGCCTCCGGCGTACTCCTGGTAGAAACGGGCGCAGCGGTAGCACTGGATGCAGCGGTTCATCTCGTGCTCGATGTATTCGCCCAGGTACTGGTTGGTATAGGTGCGCTTCCTGCCGTCGTAGCGTCGGATGCCGTGGCCGCCGGCAATGGTGAAGTCCTGGAGCTGGCACTCCCCCCCCTCGTCGCACACAGGGCAGTCGTGGGGGTGGTTGATCATCAGCCACTCGATCACCCCCTTGCGCATGGCCACGGCCTCGGGGTCGGTGGTGGAGACCACCATCCCCTCCTGGACCGGCAGCATGCAGGACATCTGCACCCCCTTGGGCGATCCCTCCAGGATCTTCACGGCACAGACCCGGCAGGCCCCGGCCTTGCCCAGGGCCGGATGCCAGCAGAAGTGCGGGATGGGGATGTCCACGGATTGGGCCGCCTCCAGCACGGTGGTGCCGTCAGGGACTTCAACCGGTATGTTGTCGATGGTCAGTTTAATCATTTCATTTTTGCCACAGAGCCACAGAGACTCAGAGTATAACCCGAGTTATGCCGTCTTTCAGCAGCGGTACGTTAAAGTTGATGAGTAGCCCCAATTGTTTTCCGGTCAGCTTAAGATAGCTCAACAGCTGAGCCTTGAATACGGGTTCGTCTCTTTCGACAGCTTTTAATTCAACTATGATTTTCTCTTCAACCAAGAGGTCAAGCCTGAACTCTCCAAGGTTGGTGCCTTTGTAGTCAATAGGGATAATCTTCTGGCATTCATAGTGCATTCCCCGTTCATTGAATTCATGACACAAAGCCCTTTCATAGACGGACTCAAGAAGTCCAGGCCCCAGATTGCGATGAACCTCAATGGCGCATCCAATGATTTTCTCGGTTAACTCACTATTCTGGTTCATACTCTGCGCCTCTGTGGCTCTGTGGCAAAGATCAAAGCCTTTCAAACGGGCACCTGCCCTTGGTGATGTGCTCCCGCACCTCGTCCTCGAACAGCCGCAGGAGCCCCTCCAGCGGTCCCATGGCGCCGGGGGCCAGGGCGCAGAAGGCGTAGTTCAACTGCTGCACGTGCTCCCGGAGGATGGCGATGTCATCCGGTTCGCCTTGACCGTTCTCGATCCGTTCCAGGATGTGCCGCACAAAGGGAAGTCCTTCGCGGCAGGGAGTGCACCAGCCGCAGGACTCGCGAGCGAAGAAGGTGATCAGGTTGAGGGTGGCCTCGACCAGGCAGTGACTCTCGTCGAAGACGATAACCCCGGCGCTTCCCAGCCGC
>DATBXI010000446.1:0-2693 GCA_036514355.1 Desulfuromonadaceae bacterium | reverse complement strand
CGTTTCTCACCCGCAGCGGGGAATTCGACTCATGTCTTGTCGATTTCGGCCGGAGGGTCCGTGACAGCAACAGATGACACCAGGATACGGATCGGCAGGTCCTTTCACCGCCATGCCGGAGGGTACGACCGGTTCAGTGTGGTACAGAAGCGGGTCGTGTCACGCCTGGAGCGCCTGGTCGCCGCCCATCTGACCCAAGCGCCCCGGCAGGTGCTGGACATCGGCTGCGGTACCGGCGCCATGCTGGCGGCCCTGGCTGGTCGCTATCCACGGGCCGCCCTCTGCGGGCTCGACCTGGCCTTCAACATGGCCCGGCACGCAGAGCTGCGGTTGGGCGGACAGGGTTTGTTCGTCAACGGCGATGCCGAACGGCTGCCGTTTCGTGATGCGTCGTTCGATCTGGTCGTATCGACCTCCACGTTCCAGTGGCTCGACCGGATGGATGCCGGGTTCGCTGAGTGCCTGCGGGTGTTGCGGAGAGACGGCCTGCTCTGCATCGCCTTTTTCGGGGGGAGGACACTGTGGGAGCTGCAAACGTGCTACCGCGAGGCTGTGACCAACCGTTTCGGCGCAACCGACAGCCGCCAGGGGAGGATGCAGCGTTTCAGGGACAGGGGTGAGGTGGAACGCGTATTGGAACGCCTCGGTTGCGAACAGATGCTGGTTGCCCAGGAGACGGAGATGGACGATCACCCGGATGTGGCGGATCTGCTCCGGTCCATCAAGTCGATCGGTGCGGCAACGGCTGGGCGCAGCGATGGGGTGGGGGGGCTGGGATGGCGGGGGCTCCTGGCTGATATGGCGGATATCTACCGGGCGCGTTTTGGTAACAACGGGCGGATTCCTGCGACCTACGAGGTGATCTACGTGGTTGCCCGCAAGCGTTAGTCCAGGGCTGCGATGATCTTTTTGGCCAGGGGGTGGATCACACTGTAATGCACCTCGACCCCCTCCCGTTTCCCCTCGATGATCCCCTTGTTCTTCAGGAGCGCCAGATGCTGGGATACCGTGGCCTGCGGCAGGCCGAGGCATTCCCAGATGTGTTTCACGTTGCATTCCCTGGTGCAGAGACCCGCCACGATCTTCAGGCGTATCGGGTGACCGAGCACCTTCAATACCTCTGCCTCGGCGTTGAATTGTCTGGTGATATGAAATTCCATGACCCCGCCTCTAGGTAATATCCCTAAAAAATATATACCGTTTCTTGTTCCGTCAAGCAGAAAGGCGAAAAATTCAATAATAATGCGGTAAAGCCGGATGTGCTGTCACAGGCCGTAAATGGCAGCGCTGAAATGGCAAGCAGCGAAATGTCCGGGTCGTTTCTCCTCCAGGGGAGGGACCTCGGTGCGGCAGCGCGCCTCGGCATAGCGGCAGCGCGGATGAAAACGGCAGCCGCCGGGGATAGCCAGTGGGGAGGGGAGGTCGTCCCTGAGGATATGCGGTGTACGCTGTTCGTCCGGCGTGATCCGGGGAATGGCGGCAAGCAGCGCCTCGCTGTAGGGATGCAGGCAGCGCCGGAACAGTTCGACGGCCGGGGCGCATTCGACCATGATGCCCAGGTACATGATCCCCACGCGGTCGCAGATGTGGCGCAGCACCGAAAGATCGTGGGACACGATCACCATGGACAGGTTGAATTGGGTCTTCATGGCCTGCAGCAGGTTGATGATCTGGGCCTGGATGGAGATGTCCAGAGAGGAGACCGGCTCGTCGGCGATGATGATTGCGGGTGAGGCCGCCAGGGCGCGGGCGATGCCGATGCGCTGGCGCTGTCCGCCGGAGAACTCGTGGGGAAAGCGGTTGTAGTGCTCTGCGCTGAGGCCGACCGTCTGCATGATCGCTTCCACCGCGGAACGCCGGGCAGCTGCGGTGCCCGTGCCGGCGATGACCAGCGGCTCGGCGATGATATCGCCGATCCGCATGCGGGGGTTAAGCGACGAAAACGGGTCCTGGAAGATCATCTGGGTTGTGCGGCGAAAAACGCGTGACCCCTCGGGGGTAAGATCCGCGAGCCGCGCGCCCAGATAGCGCACCTCGCCGTTGTCGGGCTCCATGAGGCCGGCCAGCACCTTGCCGAGGGTGGACTTTCCGCACCCCGATTCCCCGGCAATGCCCAGCGTTTCGCCGGCGGCCAACTCGATGCTGACGTCGTCCAGGGCCGTGAGCAGGCCCGGCGGAGCGCCGGCGCTCCCCTTGAGGCGGAACTGTTTGCGGAGATGCGCTCCGCTCAGGATGGTCTGTTCTGTTGTCATTGGTCGTTCCAGCAGCGCACCAGGTGTCCGGGGGACACCTCGCGCAGTTCGGGCAGCTCGTGCCGGCAGTGGGGCAGGGGAACGGCGCAGCGGTCGCAGAAACCGCATCCCGGCAGGTCGGCGGCTATGTCGGGCGCCTGGCCCGCAAGGGTGGCCAGCGGTTTGCCCGGCTCGGCGTTCTGGGGCAGTGACGCCAGAAGGGCCCGGGTGTAGGGATGGCGCGGGTTGCGGAACAGCTCCGGGCTGTCGGCTGTTTCGACGATGCGCCCCGCGTACATGACATAGGTGCGGTCAGCGCGCTCGGCCACGATGCCCAGATCGTGGGTAATCAGCAGAATGCCCATGTCGGCGCTCTGCCGGAGCGAGTCGATCAGTTCCAGGATCTGGGCCTGGATGGTCACATCCAGGGCCGTGGTCGGTTCGTCGGCGATCAGCAGTGCC
>DATBXI010000445.1:0-2151 GCA_036514355.1 Desulfuromonadaceae bacterium | reverse complement strand
GATCCTCTGCGGCGGCACCGGACTCTACCTGGACGCGGCCCTGCGGGGGTACCGGCTGGTGGAGGTGCCCGAGGACGCGCAACTGCGGGCCGGGCTGGCGGAGAAGGACGACGCGGAGCTGGCGGCCACGCTGCGGGAACTGCGGCCCGACCAGCACAACACGAGCGACCTGACCGACCGCAACCGTACCATCCGGGCCATCGAGATCGCTTGCCACGAGGCGCGCCATCGTGCCGCGACCGAACCCTGGCCGGAGATCCGGCCGCTGGTGATCGGCATCCGCTGGGAGCGGGGCGAGTTGCGGCGCCGCATCACGGAGCGCCTCAGGCAGCGGCTGGAGGGGGGGATGATCCAGGAGGTGGAGCGGCTGCACGACAACGGGGTCTCGTGGGAGCGGCTGGACTACTACGGCCTGGAGTACCGCTTCGTGGGGGCATATCTGCGGGGGGAGTCGAACCGCAACGACCTGTTCCAGAAACTGAACAGCGCGATCCATGACTTTGCCAAGCGCCAGGAGACCTGGTTCCGGCGAATGGAGCGGAACGGCGTGGCCATCCACTGGGTGGAGGGAGCGGAGGATCCTGTTGGCGAGGCGCGGGAAATAATCGGGCGGCACAATTTTCTCACCGCAGAGGACGCGGAGGACACGGAGGAAAGAAAAAGATACTGATCCCGGGTTACACCAAAACCCAATTCGTTTTTCTTGCTTTTCCTCCCTGGTTTTCCTCTGCGCTCTCTGCGTCCTCTGCGGTGAATAAAAACAAAAAGGCCCTTCTCGCGAAGGGCCTTTCGGGTACTGATGGCGCTGTCAGCCGGGACTAGACCAGTTCCAGGGCGCTGAAGAAGTAGGGGATCTCGAAAGCGGCGGTTTCCGGGGCGTCGGAGCCGTGGGCCGAGTTCTCCTCGATGTTGATGGCGAAATCCTTGCGGATGGTGCCCGGCTCGGCGTTGGCCGGGTTGGTGGCACCCATCAGGGTACGCCAGTCGGCGATGGCGTTTTCCTTCTCCAGGCAGAGCACGATCACCGGGCTGCGGGACATGAAGGCGCACAGGTCGTTGAAGAAGGGGCGCTCCTTGTGCACGTAGTAGAAGCCCTCGGCCTGCTCCCGGGTCAGCTTGATCTTCTTCATGCCGCGGATGGCGAAGCCCTTGGCCTCGATCCTGTCCAGAATCTTTCCGGCCAGCTTGCGCTCCACCGCATCCGGCTTGATGATGGCGAATGTCCGTTCCATTGAGTCCTCCGATTGAGTGTAAATGACCGTTATACGTAGCATCTCCGCCATGCGATTGTCAAGGTTTTTGGATGTGTTGCGTCCGCCGGCACCCCTGGCCTTGCGCTTTTCGCCGCCAATGATTATTATGATTTAGGCAGCATATGCCACGTGATTTCCACCTGTGAGGTATACAAATGAACACGCTCAAGACGACCCTTCTTATGGGGCTGTTGACCGTCATGCTGGTCCTGATCGGCGGCGCCATCGGAGGCCGCCACGGCATGACCTTCGCCTTTATCATGGCCGGTGCCATGAACTTCTTCTCCTACTGGTTCTCGGACAAGATGGTGCTCTCCATGTACGGCGCCAGGGAGATCGAGGAACGGGACGACCCGCGCTTCTACGGCGTGGTGCGGCGCCTGGCCATGAACGCCGGCCTCCCCATGCCCCGCGTCTACGTGATCGATTCCGAGACCCCCAACGCCTTTGCCACCGGCCGCAACCCGGAGCATGCGGCAGTGGCCGCCACCAGCGGCATCCTGCGCATCCTGAGTGAGGATGAATTAGCCGGGGTCATGGCCCATGAACTGGCCCACGTCAAGCACCGCGACATCCTGGTCTCGACCCTGGCCGCCACCTTTGCCGGCGCCATCACCTACCTGGCCCACATGGCTCAATGGGCCGCCATCTTCGGCGGTGGGCGCAGCAGCGATGACGACGAGGGGGGCGGCATCTTCGGCAGCCTGCTCCTGGCCATCCTGGCCCCCATCGCCGCCATGCTGATCCAGATGGCCATCTCCCGTTCGCGGGAGTTCGGCGCGGATGCCGGCGGGGCCGGCATTTGCCACAACCCGCTCTCCCTGGCCAGCGCCCTGCAAAAGCTGGAGATGGCCAACCAGCGCATCCCCATGGAGGCCACCCCTGCCACGGCCCACAT
>DATBXI010000444.1:0-10287 GCA_036514355.1 Desulfuromonadaceae bacterium | reverse complement strand
GGCGGCGAACCGCCGAAATCAGGGCGATCTTGGCGGATTTTCCCTTCGATTACAGCGTCCATGCCCCCAATCCGCTCAATATCATGGACAGGGGCAACGCCGCTCTGCACCGGGAGGTACTCCGGGCGTCGCAGGAGTTTGCGGCCGAGATCGGGGCGGAGGTGTTGGTCTACCATCCGGGACGCTTCCTGGTGGAAGAGGAATTCGGGGTGAGTGGGCCTCTTACCCTGGAGCCGGATGAGCAACTGTGCCTGCTGGAGGAGGAGGCCGCGGTCCTTCGTGAGGCGGCCGACGCATTCCCCGGCGTGATCATCGCCATGGAGAATGCCCGGCCCTACCTGCACCATTCGCCCTACTGTTACGCCGAATTGCCGCAGGAGCTGAAGGCCCAGGTGGAACGCATCGATCGGCGGAATGTCAGGATCAACCTGGATTTCGGTCATCTCCAGCTGTCGTCGCGCTTCTATGGTCTCGATCCGGTGGTCGAGGTGCGCGCCATGGCCCCGCTGATCGCCCACTGCCATGTCCACGACAACTTCGGCAATCCGGTTTTTCACACCGAAAAGCTCCAGACCCACCAGATCCCGTTCGGCAAGGGAGATTCCCACATGCCGGTCGGATGGGGCGCCATCCCCTTCTCTCCCATCTTCGCGGAGTTTATCGATGCCTATGATGGGCTATTGATCTGCGAACTGCGCGGCAGGTATTTCGAGCATACCCGGGAATCGGCCTCGAACCTTGCCGCCCTGCTGCAGGATCTGGGATACGCTTCACAGATAGCCGAGTTGACGGTCACATAGCATGACCCGGCCGAAGGTTGTCATCACCCACTGGGTACATGACGAGGTGATTCAACTGCTGGAGCAGAGCTGCACCGTCATCCCCAACAACGGCCCGGAGACTTTGCCCCGCGATGAGATTCTGCGGCGTTCGCGTGATGCCGATGCCTTGATGGTCTTCATGCCGGATCGTATCGACGAGGCATTTTTTGCGAACTGCCCCTCCCTCAAGGTCATAGCGGCAGCACTCAAGGGATATGACAACTTCGAGGTGGACGCCTGCACCCGGCGCGGCATCTGGTTCACGATCGTGCCCGACCTCCTGACCGAGGCGACCGCCGAGCTGGCGGTCGGGCTGATGCTCGGCCTGGGGCGCACTATGGTTTCCGGCGACCGGCTCGTGCGCAGCGGTGCCTTTCGCGGATGGCGTCCGATTCTCTACGGGCGGGGGTTGCGGGGCAGCACGGTGGGCATCGTCGGCATGGGGGCCATCGGTCGGGCAGTGGCCGCGCGGCTGGAAGGGTTCGGCTGCCAGCTGCTCTATCATGACCCGCGACGGCTGACAGTAGCGGAAGAGGCCCGGCTCCAGGCCGCGGGATGCACGCTGCCGACAGTGCTTGCGTCGAGCGATTTCATACTTGTTGCGGCCCCCCTGGCGAAGGAAACCTTTCACCTCATCGATGGGACGGCGATTGCTATGATGAAGCAGGGAGTGTTTCTGATCAATGTGGGAAGGGGGTCTGTCGTGGATGAAGCTGCGGTTGCCCGAGCCCTAAGGTCAGGGCACGTGGCCGGCTATGCGGCCGATGTGTTCGAGTTCGAGGATTGGGCGCGTCCTGACTGCCCCGCTGCGATCCTGCCGGCTCTGTTGGATCATCCGGATTCCACGCTGTTCACGCCTCATCTGGGGTCCGCGGTGGATTCCGTGCGCCGCGAGATAGCACTCCAGGCGGCCCGGGACATTATCAGGGCATTGGCAGGGGAAGAGCCGGTTCATGCGGTCAACCATATCTAATTCAGCGGAAACATTGTGATATGCTCGAATCTGTGCTCAGATTTTATTCGTTTCTTGTCAGCAACGGTCGTGAGTTCTTGATTAAAGCAACTGATTTGGCAGTAGCGGCCTGGATAATTTGTGTGAGGACGTTTGGACCGGTCGCAAGATCGGCCCATTGCAGCCAGGCCGCATAACCCGACTCAATATTGTCATGAAGCCGGTCGGGCACCGTATATTTGCCCTGGGCCGTGAGCGGATTCGTTGGCAAGTTTATCCCGATCAGTCCATGTTGCTTATCCAGCGTGGCTTTGATCTCCCAATCCACAAGCTTCCGCCATGGTGTCTGAGCGCCGCAGAGCACGACAGTGCAGGAGCTGCCAGTGATGTAGCATTCACGTATGGCACGAATGACGTAATCGGCGTTGTCACTCTCAACCTCGTACTCCACGGAGTTGTCTTGAATGACAACGCAGGTTGCTGCGGACAAGCGTGCAAATTCATCGTAGTAGGCGCTATCTCCATGATGATGATAGCTGACAAAGATACGCCGCTTGGATGCACGAAAACCGGGCAAAAGTGTCGTTGACATACTGTTCCCCTTTGCACCTTTCGAACGATCGGCCCCGCGGAACAAGTGATTCCAACTCGAATTATCTGCCGCCCTACTTGACGTTTCCTTTATCCAGATACCGCGCCTTCACGTTAAAACCCACCATCCATTCGGCCAGCGAACGCTTGGGGAGCTTTTGCAGCAACGCGGCGGTAACGGCGCCGCCATCCTGCCCCTGAGCCGTCAGCTTCCGGGCCGTTTCGTCGAACACGGCAAGATACTCCTTCATCTCCCGCAGGTCCTTCTTGGTCGTGAGCGGTCGTTCCACCTCCAAAGCGAGCAGTGCATCCAGGGTTGGCAAGATGTTGCGCAAAATCCCCGACTGCGGGTTAGAGGCGAAGATGGTCTCCGCAACTAAATAAGTTTTTTTACATTAGCCCTATCATGGCAAACTATACGATGTCCAACAAAATGAGATATTTTGGATGGCGTTTAACCTGTTTGGTCGCGGCGTATTTATGGAAGGCTCTGGACCATCAGATTTTTGTTGGCTCCAGGCCATAAGAGACTTCTGACTGTTTGGAGCCCGGATAGTTTCTTCGAGGTACAAAAAAAGCTTGACAATCACACTGCCTAATATTATCTATAGACTTAATAGATATATGTCATGACCCGGAAGCAACAGGAATCCCCATGGCCCTGGCACTCAATCACAATAAGCTGCAGCAGTTGATCGGAGCGCCCTTTCCCGGCCGATCGCCTCATGAGTTGTGCCGTCGGGAGACGGTCTTTCTCATCGGTGGCAATTTGCCGGTGTACGAGACCCTGGAGACGATGTACGAAAGCTACTGTCTGGAGTCCACCGACCTGTTTCACATCACGTTCGCCGGCCGCGACGACCTGGAGCGCAACCTGGAACTGGTGCACCAGGTCAAGAAGAATTTTCCCGTGCGGCTGATGGGGAGGATCGCCTGGGAGATTACGGCGCCGATCGCCGAGCAGGCCTATCTGGCCGGCCTGGATATCCTTGACCTTCCCTGGGCACCGGGTGGCAGCGGCGCAGCGGGGCACGATGACCGGCAGGCCGTGCTTGGGCATGCCGCCGGGATCTTTCCCCGCTGGTCAACGGTGTCGTCGCTGGATCCGGGCAGTGCAACGGCGGAGCAGATGCGGGCCGCCATAGATTCCCTGCTCGCCGCGGGAGTAGTACCGCTGCCGACCGTGACCACGGGAACCGAAGTCCTTGATCGGGATGCAGCAGGAGTAACGTACGAATATCTGCTCGCCGCCTGGCAGCGCCATGAGGTGCTGATAAAGCCGCTGTTGCCGCTGATCAGGCTGGTGACGCCGCTGGATTCGGCCGAACCGGCCGGGTTCCTGCGCAGCGTCATCAACAGGATCCAGGACAGACATCATCTGGCCACCTCCGATCTGCGCCGCCATCTGCGCACGAGCGGGGCCGAGGCTTCCTTTGAATCGGCAGGTTTGTGATGGAGCCGACCATGTTCGAAAAACCGCTCAAGATCGACACCCGGCCGCTCTGGCGGATCATGGTGGACCGCACCGGCCGCTACCAGATCTTTGCGGCCTTTGCGGCGATTTTCGTCATCCTGCTCCAACTGACGCCTCCTGCGGGATTGAGCATTCAAGGCTATCACACCATCGTGCTGTTCTGCGCCACCATCTTCCTGTGGGTCTCGGGGCTGCTCCCCATGGCGGTCACGGCGCTGCTCTCCATGGTGATGCTGCCGCTTCTGGGTATCATGGATGCCAAGCGGACCTATGCCCAGTTCGGCAACGAGGCGGTGTTTTTCATCCTGGGCGCCTTTATCCTGGCTGCGGCCATGACCAGCAGCGGCCTATCGGC
Source organism: Desulfuromonadaceae bacterium (assembly GCA_036514355.1). GTDB lineage: Bacteria > Desulfobacterota > Desulfuromonadia > Geobacterales > Pseudopelobacteraceae > JACPFJ01. The sequence continues at coordinate 6,094 of DATBXI010000444.1, read as the reverse complement.
ACGCCTTGCCCGGGCCATACTGGCCCGGTTCGGCAAGACCCCCCGACGCCTGGCCCTTACCGTATTTCTGCTCTGCGCCCTGCTCTCCTACGGTATGAGTGAACACGCGGTGGCCGCCATGATGTTTCCCGTGGTGGCGGAGATCGTGGCCAGTCTCGGCCTGGAGCGGGGCAAGAGCCGCTTTGCGGGGCTCTTGTTCATGTCCATCGCCTGGGGCTGCATCATCGGCGGTATTGCCACCTTCCTGGGAGGGGCGCGTGCCCCGCTCGCCGTCGGTATGCTCCGGGAGGCCACGGGGCTCGGGTTTTCCTTTTCGGAGTGGATGGCGGCCGCCAGCATGATCGTGGTGCCGCTGCTCCTGATCGGGTTTCCGTTGTTGCTGCACTTTTTCCCCCTGGACGTGGAGAGCGTTGAGAGCGGATTGCGCTACCTCAACCGCAAGCGGCTGGAGGTGGGCAAGATGGGATTCAACGAGATGCTGGTGGCGCTGGTCATGATCGCCACCATCGCCTGCTGGATGATCCTCGGAGAAAAGGCGGGGCTGGCCGCCATTGCGCTCCTGGCCTCGGTGGTGCTGTTCACGTTCAAGGTGGTCACCTGGGAAGCCATCGAGGAATACGTCAACTGGGGCATCATCCTGATGTACGGGGGCTCCATCGCCCTGGCCAATGCCATGGAGAAGAGCGGGGCGGCCCTCTGGATCGTCAAGCAGGGGCTGCAGTCCTTCACCCCCTCGCCGTTCACGGTCATCGCCGTGATCTCCTTCGTGGCCATCGTGCTGACCGAATGCATCAGTCATGCAGCGGTTGTCGCGATCTTCATGCCCATCGGCATGACCCTGGCCAAGAGCATGGGCATCGACCCGAAGGTGATGACCCTGGCCATAGCGCTTCCGGCCGGGCTGGCGTACTGCCTGCCCATGGGCACTCCGGCCACGGCCATCGCCTATGGTTCCGGCTATCTCAAAAGCCGCGACATCATTGTGCCGGGGGGGCTGATCATGGTTGTGTCGTGGGTGCTCTTTCTGCTGTCGGCCAGGTTTGTCTGGCCCCTGATGGGGCTGAAGATATGAGCCGCAGCCGTCTTCACGGCATCTTCGACCCGCTTCCTCCTCGACTGCTCCTCGACGTAGCGCTGCAGCCCTCACCCGATCCCTCTCCCAAAGGGAGAGGGCAAGGCATGCTCTCCCCCTCTGGGGGAGAGATAGAGAGAGGGACTTCCTGCGGGCGCCTCGTCGGGCCGGGCCGAACCTGCCGCAAATCCGACTGCGGTGATAAGCGAAAGGAAATACATCATGCGCAAACTTCCCGACATACCCGCAACCGCCACACCGGAGGAGATACTCCGCGCCGGCATCGAGGCGGCCAATGGCCCGGTCTCCCTGGCCTGCTCCTTCTCCCTGGAGGACGTGGCCATCATCGACATCGCCCATGAAGCGGGGATCGAGCTGGGGGTGTTCGCCATCGACACCGGCCGGCTCAACGAGGAGACCTACGAGGTGGCCGATGCCTTGACGGAGCGCTACCGTCTCCAGATCCACTGGTTCTTTCCCCGGCACGACGAGGTGGAACGGCTGGCGCGGGCCGAGGGGTTGTTCTCCTTCCGCGGGTCCCTGGACAAACGCCATGCCTGCTGTGCCGTCCGCAAGGTGGAGCCGCTCGCCAGGGCGCTCAAGGGATTGGCGGGCTGGGTGACCGGGATGCGCCGCGAACAAGGTGTGACCCGCAACGACCTGAAGGCCATTGAACCGGACCACCTGAACAACGGCATCCTCAAGATCAACCCGCTCCTGGAGTGGAGCGAGGAGCAACTGCTCGCCTACACCGAGGAGCGCCGACTGCCGAGGAACCGCCTCTACGGCCAGGGCTACCGTTCCATCGGCTGCGCCCCCTGCACCCGGGCGGTCAAGGCGGGCGAGGATGCCAGGGCGGGCAGGTGGTGGTGGGAGAACCCGGAACACAAGGAATGCGGGCTGCATAGAAGGTAAGGCGAAAGGCAATGGAACGCGGAAAAGGCCGGATTTTGGCGGATCATCGCGGATTTTTAAGACATGTGGCAAAGAATCCGTTTTTGAATTATCCCAAAAAATCTTTGTAGTATCCGCGATAATCCGCCGCATCCGCGTAGATCCGCGTTCCATTGCAGTTAAGGTTTCAGTAGTTAGTTTTGACCTACTATGAGGTAACCAAATGAATAACCTGACCCATCTGCAACAATTAGAGGCCGAGAGTATCCATATCATCCGCGAGGTCGTCGCCGAATTCGCCAACCCCGTGATGCTCTACTCCATCGGCAAGGACTCGGCGGTCATGCTGCACCTGGCCCGCAAGGCCTTCTTCCCGGCCCGGCCCCCCTTTCCCCTTTTGCACGTGGACACCACCTGGAAGTTCCGCGACATGATCACCTTTCGGGACCGGATGGCCGCCGAATGTGGCCTGGACCTGATCGTGCACGTGAACGAGGAGGGGGTGAGCCGCGGCATCTCTCCTTTCACCCACGGCTCGGCGCTCTACACCGACGTCATGAAGACCGCGGGACTGAAGCAGGCCCTGGACAAGTACAAGTTCGATGCCGCCTTTGGCGGAGCCCGCAGGGACGAGGAAAAGTCCCGGGCCAAGGAGCGCATCTTCTCCTTCCGCAGCGCCAACCATCGCTGGGACCCCAAGAACCAGCGCCCGGAGCTCTGGAACCTGTACAACACCCGCGTCAAGCCGGGGGAGAGCATCCGCGTCTTCCCCCTCTCCAACTGGACCGAGCTGGACGTCTGGCAGTACATCCACCTGGAGCAGATCCCCATCGTGCCGCTCTACTATGCCGCTGTCCGGCCGGTGGTGGAACGGGACGGCATGCTGATCATGGTGGACGACGACCGGCTGGAGCTGAAGCCGGGGGAAGAGGTGCAGCACAAGTCGGTACGCTTCCGCACCCTGGGGTGCTACCCGCTGACCGGCGCTGTGGAATCGACCGCCGATACCCTGCCCGCAATCATCCAGGAGATGCTGCTGACCCGCACCTCCGAGCGCCAGGGACGTCTGATCGACCATGACCAGGCCGGGAGCATGGAAAAGAAGAAGCAGGAAGGATATTTCTGACGGCAGATAGAGAAAGAGATAGAGAATGAAGAAAAAACTCTACCTCTATCGCTACCTCTATCTCTATCTATTCACTGAGGTTTGACATGGCACATCAATCGGAACTGATCGAAAAAGACATCCTCGCCTACCTGAAGAGCCAGGAGGAGAAGTCCATGCTGCGCTTCATCACCTGCGGCAGCGTGGATGACGGCAAGAGCACCCTCATCGGCCGCCTGCTCTGGGACTCCAAGATGGTGTTCGAGGACCAGTTGGCGGCCCTGGAGGCGGACAGCAAAAAGGTCGGCACCCAGGGGGGCGCCATCGACTATGCCCTGCTGCTGGACGGCCTTCAGGCGGAGCGGGAGCAGGGGATCACCATCGACGTGGCCTACCGCTTCTTCTCCACCGACCGGCGCAAGTTCATCGTGGCCGACACCCCGGGCCACGAGCAGTACACCCGCAACATGGTCACCGGTGCCTCCACGGCCCAGGTGGCGGTGATCCTGGTGGACAGCCGCAAGGGACTCCTCACCCAGACCAGGCGTCACAGCTATCTGGTCTCCCTGGTGGGGATCCGGCACGTGGTGCTGGCGGTGAACAAGATGGACCTGATCGGCTTCGACCAGCAGCGTTTCGACGCCATCCTGGCCGACTACGAGCGGTTCGCGGCGCCCCTTGGCTTTGCCTCCATCACGGCCATCCCGATCTCGGCCCTGAACGGCGACAACATCATCGAACGGAGCGCCAACACCCCGTGGTACCAGGGCCCGACGCTGATGAGCTACCTGGAGACCGTCCAGATAGAAGGGGGGGGGAGCGAACGGCCGTTCCGGCTGCCGGTCCAGTGGGTGAACCGGCCCCACCTGGACTTCCGCGGCTTCTGCGGCACCATCGCGTCGGGCACCATCCGTCCGGGGGACGAGGTGCGAGTCGCTGCCTCGGGGCGCACCAGCCGGGTAGCCCGGATCGTCACCATGAACGGCGACCTGGCGGAGGCGGTGGCCGGTCAGGCGGTTACCCTCACCCTCAAGGACGAGATCGACGTCAGTCGAGGCGACATGCTGACGGCCAGTGATGCCCCGCCGCTCCACACCCGGCACCCCGAGGCGCACCTAGTGTGGCTTCATGACGAACCGCTCCAGCCGGGCCAGCTCTATCTGGTCAAAACCGCCTCTGCGGTAACTCCCGGCAGGATCACCGGGGTGCAGTACGGCGTGGACGTCAATACCCTGGAGCAGAAGCAGGAACCCACCCTGGGGCTGAACGGGATCGGCGTTGTCCGGCTGGAGTTCGACCGGCCGGTCGCGTTCGATCCCTACCGGCAGAACCGGGATACCGGCAGCTTCATCCTGATCGATCGCTACACCAATGCCACGGTGGCGGCCGGCATGGTCATCGCGGCACCTGAGGACCCTGATGCGGTAGAGGTAACCAGATTCGCACCGGCGGGCACAGGTTCCGACGATGCCACACCTGTCCGCGTCAGCTTGAGCGAAGCCTCCATCAACGCTACCGGGGCGAGCATCGTCGACCTGTCCACACACGACGCCGCGTTGGAGTTCGAAATCGCTCCCCGTTTCATCGACCATCTCGGCAAGGGGAACCGGGTCCTGTTCCGCCTGAGAGACCTCGGGCAACTGCAGGCCGTGGCGCTGCTGGCGTACGAGCACCGGCTGTCGTTTGAATTCGACCGGACGCAGGAAGGTGTCAGCATCCTGCTCTTCAGGCGGGGCATCAGGCCGGCGGGCGGTTCGTATGCCGACGACGGGACAGGGATATGAGGCTTTGAACAGCCTGGAAACTGTCAGGTGCACCTTTGCGGCTTGGGTGTTGGCCGTCAGAATCGACCAGAACCGGGGTTGGTCAACCTCCTGGGCATGCCTCGAAGCAGATGTTTGAGGTCTGCGGACGGTATGTTGAGAGCTTGGAAAAGGATCGGCTGAGGATTCGACCTATTTCGGCAGGGATTTCAAAGGGGCTAAAAGACGAACGCCCCGGCTACCTGCGAAAGAATCTGCGAAAGCCGGGGCAAAAAGAAAGGAATCCCGAAGGATTCCTTATAGGTAATTGGAGCGGGAAACGGGATTCGAAAACTGCTTAATTGTTCCACAGTAATAGCTCTAACCCGCTAATATCTCAATAATTCAAGCGTCTACCCCTCCGAACAAAGTCCATCAAAGTCCAACATAATATGGTGAAAGTCGTCCTGTTGGTGAAAGCTAGGTGAAAGATTTCTGGCGACATCCGCTACTGCCGTTTTGTCCCCCGCTGCACTAACAGGGCCATGAAAAACACCTCGATTTTGTCCCTACAACCCTCCAGAAGAAATTTTGGTGGAGCAGGGTATGGTCGAAACGGAAGTTTGAATCTATGCGGTGTCACGATGTGTGAATTAGATCCCAAAATTGACCCTGATCGGCGTCAGTTTGACCCACCTGTACTCGTACGTATTGATATATAAGTTGTTGGCGGGTCAGTTCAGACGCCTATGTCAGGGGCAACTCTACGAGGATGGAGAGCAGATCAAAAATATTGATGGGGTGACAACGATTCCTCCCTTGCCATATGGCCATGATGAAGTGGTGGTATTCGATCAAAGCGAGCAAAAATGGTCAGTAAAAACTATTTCTAACAGGCCGTTGAAAATCGGCTCGATTTGAGCCCGTTTTCATCTGCCGGTCCATTTTTCGAATTTGTTTTGCCGTTCAGATGTTGTTGATTTTGGTTTTTTGCTCTTTTTCAACTCAATTTGCTGATGATTTTCTTGTTTCGGGGGCTATTAGCCCGTTTCAAGTGACACCAAAGCCCAAATTTTTCATTCGTACCAAGTTGTAGGCTGCGGCATGAAGATCAAGCTGCCATCCAATTTTCTCGATACCCCGGTACATGGTCTTGCGCATCCAGCCAAAGCCTTCTTCGATCCTCTTTCTGATCCGCTGGCTGATGGAGTGATTGGTCGTCCTGCCGTCAATGGCCGATCTCCGGCTTGTATCGTTTTTGGCCACGTGTGGCGTGATCTT
>DATBXI010000443.1:0-4055 GCA_036514355.1 Desulfuromonadaceae bacterium | reverse complement strand
CCGCCAGCCGTGCCAATTCCTGTGTGAGCTCCGCCAGTCCCTCGCCGCTGCGGGAGGAGACCGCCACGATGGGGGCCTGCTCCAGGAATGTGCCGCTAACGAACTCGCGCACCTCCTCGGTCACCAGTGCCAGCCACTCCGGGTCCACCAGGTCCCGCTTGGTCAGGGCCACCAGCCCGCTCTTCACCCCCAGCAGCCGCAGGATGTCCAGGTGCTCCCGGGTCTGGGGCATCACCCCCTCGTCGGCCGCGATTACCAGCATGACCAGGTCCATCCCCCCCACGCCGGCCACCATGGTGCGCACGAACCGCTCGTGGCCCGGCACATCCACGATCCCGAAGGAAAGCCCGCCCGGCAGTTCCAGGTGGGCGAATCCCAGCTCGATGGTGATGCCGCGCGCCTTCTCCTCCTTGAGGCGGTCGGTGTCGATGCCGGTCAGGGCCTTGACCAGGGAGGTCTTGCCGTGGTCGATGTGGCCGGCCGTGCCGAGAATGAGATGTTTCATACAGATTCTCTTTGAATCATGGATTTCTGCCACAGAGGCACAGAGACACAGAGCAAAACTTTGTGAGAGTACAAAAGGTTATTTGTTGGAAAATCAGGCTGAAACGTCAGCATGCTCACAGAGATTTCTCCGCGCCTCTGTGCCTCCGTGGCACGGCTCTCTAGCTTCCCTTGCGGCTGAACCGATACCCCACCCCGCGCATGGTCTGGAAGTGTACCGGCTTGCCCGGATCGGGCTCGAAGTAGCGGCGGAGGCGGACGATGAAGTTGTCCAGGGTGCGGGTCTCGGTATCCGAGCTGTATCCCCACACCGAGTGCAGCAGTTCGCCCCGCGGGATGATCTCTCCCTCCTTCTGGAAGAAGAGCGCCAGCACCCGCACCTCCATCTCGGTCAGGTCGATCTCCCCCTGGGCCGTCCGGGCCCGGTAGGAGAGGAGGAATACCTCGTTGTCGCCGAAGCGGTAGGCCTCTTCCACCGGTTCCGGGCGGTACCACGACGAACGGCGCAGCATCCCCTTGACCCGCAGCAGGAATTCGACCAGGTTGAAGGGCTTGGTGAGGTAGTCGTCGGCGCCGTTTTCCAGCCCTTCCACCCGGTCGCTATCCTCGGAGCGGGCGGTGAGCATCAGCACCGGCACACGGGGATCCATCAGGCGCACGGTGCGGCAGACCTGGAACCCGTCCATGCCGGGGAGCATGACATCCAGGATGATCAGGTCGAAGTGCTCCACCTCCAGGGCGTGCAGCGCTTTTTCGCCCGACTCGAAATGACTGACGCGGCACCCCTCCTGCTCCAGGTTGAAGCAGATGCCCCGCGCCAGGTGGATCTCGTCCTCGACGAGCATGATGTGGGGTTTGTCGTTGGTCATAGATACCCTGTATTGGGGACTGGTGACTAGGGATTGGGGATTGGTGAAGGCTTTAGGGTTTTCCAGTCCCCAGTCCCCGTTTTCACGCCGTTGGCAGGATGATGGTAACGGTGCACCCCTGGCCTAACCCCTCGCTCTCCACTGCGGCGGTTCCGCCGTATCCCCGGATGACGGACTGGACGATGTACAGTCCCAGTCCGGTCCCCCGCACGTTTTCGCCGGAAGGATGGACACGGTAGAACATGCCGAGCACCTTCTTGAGTTCCTTTTTCTCCAGCCCCCGTCCCCGGTCCCGGACCGAGAGGCGCAGCAACCCTCCGGTTCTGTCCAGCCGCACGGTGATGTCGGGGCTTTCCGGAGAGTAGAGCACGGCATTTTCAAAGAGGTTGCGCAGCACCATGCCCATCTCTTCCGGGTCCACCACCGCCTTGATCCCTGCCTCGGACTCCAGGGTGATGCTGCCTCCCTGGGGCAGTTTGGCCCGTTCCCGGTCCACGTGCTCCGCCACCAGCGTCGAGATGTCCGTCAGGCGCCGTTCGGCCGGTTTGCGGCGCTGCTCCAGGCGCGCGGCCATGAGCAGGTTGTTGATCAGGTAGTGCAGCCGCTCCGTGTCGGCCAGCATGGTGTCCACGAAGGTGTCCAGCCGCTCCTGGGGCAGGTGGCGCAGGCGGATGGTTTCCAGATGGAGCTGGATCGAGGCCAGGGGGGACTTGAGTTCGTGGGTCACCTGGGAGATGGCGCCCCGCTGTCGCTGGTACAGGGCGTTCTGGCGGTTCCAGTACAGGAAGATGACATACACCCCGGCCAGGATGACGGCCAGCATCACCAGCCCCTCGACCATGACGATCCAGTTGGAGCCCTGGCCCAGCAGCTCGGGGCGGTATTTTTGCGCCAGCTCCCGGAATTCCCGGTGCTTGCCGATGAACCAGTAGATCCAGAACACCACCAGGGTGATCCAGACCAGTTGGATGGCGATCAGCGCCATGATGGGGTGGAATAGTCTGCGGATGAGTTTCATGGCATGTTCCGAATACCGGCCAGGTTGGAAAGCACGTCGTACCCCGCCACGAGAGGCTTGTCTTTTGTCCGTCTCTTCTGTTATAACCGCAAGGCGCTGTCCGCGCAATCAGAGAGTTGCATCGGAGAACCCATGCCCAGTTTCGACTTCAAGCGCCTTAAACGCACCATGATGATCTACCGTGTCGTCCAGACCATGCTGGTGGGACTGCTGATCTACCTGGCGTTCAATTTCCAGCAGCTGTTCGCCTTGCGGGGCAAGCCGCAGCAATTCACGTCCAGCATCATCTCCGCCATCGTGTACCAATTGATCCTGTTGTACCCGGTCTACAAGCTGGCCTGGCGCGACGCCGGCGTGGAGATCGAGGGGTGTGCGGTGGGGCTTACGACGGAGGCGCAGGCGGTGCTGCGCAAGAAGCGGCTGATAGGCGATCTGTGGAAGGTGTGCGCCATTGCCTTTTTCATCACCTTCGTGGCCCTGGCCCCGGATGCCAAGAAGGCGGCAGGTGCCCCGCTGGTGCTGGCTACCACCATCTTCGCATTTCTTCTCACCTGCCTGACCTACTTCCAGTGCTTCAATTTCAGCGCCAAAAAGCGGATGAAGCTGATGAACTGAAACCCAAAGGCTTTGGCCACAGAGGGCACAGAGATAACCATAGAAAATGCAGTCCGTTAACAGAAACAGCCTGAAAGCTCTTGCCTTTTGATTTCCTCTGTGTCCTCTGTGGCAAATCGTTTTTCGGTTTACCCCTGCTTGAAAAACTCCTCCATCCGGGCGAACACCTCCCCCGAATCCCCCGTCACCAGCGGCGTGTCCGGCAGCGAGCGCAGGAAGGTTCTGCCGTACCCCTTGGTGGTCACCCTGCGGTCCAGGATCAGCACCGCCCCCCGGTCGTCGCGGCTGCGGATCAGCCGGCCGAAGCCCTGGCGGAACTTGATCACCGCCTGGGGCACCGAGAACTCCCGGAACGGATCGCCCCCCAATGCCTGGATCTGCTCGGCCCGGGCCTGCTGCACCGGCTCGGTTGGCACCTGGAAGGGGAGCCGGGCGATGATCACCAGCCGCAGGGCATCCCCCTTCACATCCACCCCCTCCCAGAACGAGTCGGTGCCGAACAGCACGGCGTTCCGCTCTTTGCGGAAGTGCGCCAGGAGCGCGTGGCGGCCGGTTTCCCCCTGTTTCAGCACCGTGATCCCCAACCGGGTCAGCTCCGGGGTCAGGCGGGAGCAGACCTTGTTCAGCAGGTCGTAGGAGGTGAACAGGATGAAGGCTCCGCCGCGGGCGATGGCCACGGCCCGCAGGATGCGCTCCTCCAGGGCCGGGCGGAAATCGGGGGCGGTCGGCTCCGGCATGTCCGCCGGCACGGCCACGAACACCTGGGCAGCGTAGTCGAAGGGGGAGGCCAGGCGCAGTTCGGTCAGCCGCTCTGCCGGCAGCAGGCCGAAGCCGGTCCGCCGCTTCAGGTAGGCGAAGTCCCCCCCCACGGTCAGGGTGGCCGAGGTGACGATGATGGTCTTGATCCGGTCCAGGATGGTTTCCCTGACCTGGCCCGAGATGTCCAGAGGGGCGGCGCACAGCCGGGCCTGCACCCCGCGGGAGCCGCGGCTGGTCTCCATCCAGCGGCAGTACCCCTCGGCGTCGTTGCAGAGGAAGAGCAGGCCGTC
>DATBXI010000442.1:0-8661 GCA_036514355.1 Desulfuromonadaceae bacterium | reverse complement strand
ACCAGGGGACAGGGCAAACCGTGGGAGAAGTCGGCAAAACCTTCGGCGGGACGGCCGCAGCGCGCACCCGGCCGCGAACCGGTGGTCGAGTACCGCAGCAGACGGCCGCGGCCGGAACATCCCTAACCAACATAATTCATTCAGCAAAAACAAAAAACCTGCCGGGTTTCCTTAACCGGCAGGTTTTTTTCATGTCTTTTGCAGCTTACCCTTCAACTGCCCGCAGGCCGCGGAGATGTCCCCGCCCCGGCTGTCGCGGGTGATGACCGTCACGTTCCGGTCGACCAGGTACTTGTGGAAGGCATCCACCGCCGCCTGGGTCGGCGCCTTGAATCCGCACCCCTCGTGCTCGTTGAACGGGATCAGGTTGACCTTGTTGGGGATGTCGCTGATCAGGCGCAGCAGGCGCTTGGCATCCTCCAGCGTGTCGTTCAGCCCCCCCAGCATGACGTACTCGAAGGTCACCTTGCGCCGGCCGGGGAGCGGGAACGCCTTGCAGGCCCGGAGCAGCTCGCCGATGGGATACGAGCGGTTGACCGGCATGATCCGGTCACGCAGCTCGTCGGTGGTGGCATTGAGGGACACCGCCAGGTTGACGTTGGGGATCTCGCGCCCCAAGCGCTCCATCTCCGGCACCAGGCCGCAGGTGGAGACCGTCACCCGGCGGTTGGAGAGCTGCAGGCCGTTGCCGTCTATCATGATCCTGATGGCCGGGATAACGTTGTCCAGGTTGTGCAACGGCTCGCCCATGCCCATCATGACGATGTTGCGGATGGTGTCCGGTGACCCTTCCTCCTCTTCCGCCTCCCCCTCATCCCATCCTTCTCCCAAGGGGCGAAGGGGAGCCTTTACCCTCTCCCCTTGGGAGAGAGTGGCCGAAGGCCGGGTGAGGGCTGCTTGCGTTGGTTGCACCGGATTGGCGCGCAGATCCCGTTTCACGGCCATGATCTGGTTGACGATCTCGGCCGTGGTCAGGTTGCGGGTCAGCTTGAAGGTGCCGGTCAGGCAGAACTCGCACCCCATGGCGCACCCTGCCTGGGACGAAATGCAGAGCGTATTGCGCCCCTCGATGGGGATCAGCACCGCTTCCACCCCGTTGCCATCGTGCAGGCTGAACAGGTACTTGCGGGTGCCGTCGCTCCCCTCCTCCACCGCCTCCGGCTCCAGGTTGCTGATAAAGGCGATCTCCGCCAGTTCGGTGCGCAAGGCCTTGGAGATGTTGGTCATCTCCTCGAAGGAGCGGGCATCGTGCTGGAAGATCCACTTGAATATCTGGGTGGCGCGGAAGCGCTCCTTGCCCCGGCCCTGGAGGAATCGCTCCAGGTCCGCCAGGGTCAGGTTTTTCAGGTCGGTCTTGGCGCTTGCCGATGTCATGGTTGTTCCTTAGCCGGTTCCGGCACCGGCGTCGTTGTCGTGCCGGCAGCGGGTTGTTCAGCTGGGCCACCCCCCTTCGGCTCCGCTGGTCCCTGCTCCCCTTCGGGCGGCTTCGCCGGCCCCTCCCGGCGGGCCGACGACGGCGCCGCAAATACCGGCGGCTGGCTCACGCTCTGATCCACCTTGCGCTGCATGCCGGCGATATTGGGCTGCTCCGCCAGGGCCGTCCGGTACTCCGCCTCGTCCAGGACCCCTTTCTGGCGCAGCAGCCTCAGGATCATGTCCGAGCGCTTCAACACCTTGCCCAGATTCCGGTACGGGTTGTAAGCCAGCCGCGGGCCGGGCAGCATGGCCGCCAGAAAGGCGCACTCCCGCGGGGTGAGGGCCGAGGCCGGCTTACCGAAGTAGTAGCGGCTGCCGTGGCCGATGCCGTAGACCATGGGGCCCAGCTCCACCACGTTCAGGTAATACTCGATGATGCGCCCCTTGGTCAGTTCCTGCTCCATGCGCCAGGCCAGGTAGATCTCCTTCAGCTTGCGGGTGACGGTCTTCTCCCGCGACAGGAACACGTTTTTGGCGGTCTGCTGGGTGATGGTGGACGCCCCGCGTTTGAGACTCTTCTTTTCCAGGTCGTACTTGATGGCCTGCTTGATCGCCTTGACGTCGAACCCCTCGTGCTCATAGAAGTTGCTGTCCTCGGCCAGGATCACGGCCCATTTCATCTCGGCAGGGATGCGGCCGGAGGGGGTCCAGTAACGGTTTTTCGGACCAACCGTGAAGGGATGGTACTGTCCCTGCCAATCCTTGACCTGGATGGCCATGGAGAAGTTCCGGTCGGCCAGTTCTGCAACCGGCGGCATCAATGACAGGGATATGCCCACATAGGCCAGGTAGACGGCGGCAGCGAGCAGGATGAAGAGAATGATTCGTTTCACGCGGTACGTTCCTTAAAATAATTAATGCTAGCAGAATATGGGGGCGCGGGAAAACCATTTTTTCCACTCCGGTCGCAGACACAAAAAAAGGGCCGCCAATCGGCAGCCCTGGAAGCGTGGTCCTGCGCGCCGGATCATGCCGGCAGGACATACTCCATGATCGTCCCGGCTATCCGGTCGGGCGTGTTCTTATCGTTGTTGAAGACCATGTGGTAGACGCTCAGGTCACGGGCATCCCGGTCGAGGAAGTCACGGATGAACTTGTCCCGCTGCTTCTGCTTTTTGGAAACAATCTCCGCCGCCTCCTCCATGGAGACGCCGAGACGCCGGGCAATGGAACGAGCCTTGAACTCCAGGGAGGCGAACAGGCGAAAGTGGTGACAGTTCTTCATGGCCTGGGTAATGAAGGCGCTTCCCCGTCCCACGATGATCACGTTCCCCTTGTCGGCCAGGGAAACGACCTGGCGGCACAGCAGCCGATAATAGTCTTTCTCCGTCTTCCAGCGCGGGGTGAAGGTCGCCATCATTTCCTCCACAAAGCGCATCTTTCCTCCCAACTCCTTCAGCAGTGCCTCCGACAGGTTGTGGTTGCGGGCCACCTCTTCCAGCAGCTGCTTGTCCATCACCACCCACTGCTCACCGGTTTTTCTTTCCAGCAGCGCCTGTAGCCGTTCCGCCAGGGGAAAGGCCTCGCAGCCAAATTCGCGGGAAATGGTAATGGTGGGTTTGGTTGTCTTGTCGCGGGCCTCGCTCTCCAGCTCCCTTCTGCGGGTAACCTCCAGCAGAGAACCCAGCCGCATTTCAATGGACGGGATCAATCGCATGTCGGTCATGTCGAGCCTCCTCTCATGTTGCTGTCCAGGGCAGACAGCATCACCACTCCACGCTTCATAGTTTGTAGCCTATCACCGTTTCAGGCCCACGCAAGCGTCCCCCGGCGTACCGCATGGCAGTTGACACCCGGCGGCCATCGTTATATACAGAGACACGCAGCCCATGGCCAACCATGCACCAGCAAGGAGCGCAACCAACCATGATTACCCACATCGTATGTTTCAAACTGTCGAATCCCACCAGCGAGACCACGGCAATCGTCCGTGACAAGCTGCTCAGCATGGCGGGAAAGATCCCCCAGCTGCGCCACCTGGAGGCCGGTGCGGACGTGATCCGCAGCGAGCGGTCCTACGACGTCGCCCTGGTGACCAAGTTCGACTCCCTCGACGACCTGCAGGCCTACCAGGTCCACCCCTATCACGCCGGCGAGGTGGTGCCGCTGATGAAGTCCGTCTGCTCCTCCATCGTGGCCGTGGATTTCGAGAGCTGACGAGACCCGGCGGAACGCCTTGCGGGACACAGTTGTGCGAGGACGAGCTGTATACAATTTAGCTTGACTAAATACGACCCGGTAAGTAAAATTCGGTTTTACTTGTTCGCTGTCATAGCGTATACGATATAACTATCTGTAATTATTATATTTTTTGTCTCCGGCCAATAAGCTTCACTTCGCTTTTTCAAGACGGCATTTGCCTGTAGACACCATAAACAAACGAGGAGGTAGAAGATGTCTGATTACGGTACCCTGCAAGACCGAGTACGCCACAAGTCGCTGCTGAGCAAAGTCATGACGGCCGAAGAAACGGTCCAGTTCTTCAAGCCGGGCATGAACCTGGGCTGGTCCGGCTTTACCCCGGCCGGTTATCCCAAGGTGGTGCCCATCGCCGTTGCCGACCACGTGGAGAAGAACAACCTGCAGGGCAAGTGGAAGTTCAACCTGTTCATCGGCGCCTCCGTCGGAGCCGAGACCGAGGACCGCTGGGCAACCCTGGACATGATCGACCGCCGCTGGCCGTACCAGACCGGCAAGAACATCGCCGCCGGCATTAACGAGGGTCGCATCCGCATGGGTGACAAGCATCTCTCCCTGTTCGCCCAGGACCTGGGCTACGGCTTCTACACCAAGGACAGCGATACTGGCAGGCTCGACCTGGCCATCATCGAGGTCTCGGCCATCACCGAAGACGGCAGCCTGGTACCCACCACCTCCTGCGGCGTCATCCCCGAGATCCTGATGCAGTGCGACAAGGTCATCGTGGAGGTCAACACCGGCCAACCGTCCTTCGAGGGTATCCATGACCTGCTCACCCCCGGCACCCCGCCGAACCGCCAGGTGTTCAACATCACCAAGGCCGGCTCCCGCATCGGCTCCACCTCGATCCCCTGCGATCCGAACAAGATCATTGCTATTGTCGAGTCCAAGCTCCGCGACAAGGGGCGCGCCTTCACCGAGATGGATGACACCTCCGAGGCCATCGCCAACCACGTCATCGATTTCTTCTCCCATGAGGTGAAGATGGGTCGTCTGCCGGACAACCTGCTGCCGCTCCAGTCGGGCGTCGGCTCCATCGCCAACGCCGTTGTCGGCGGTCTGGCCAAGGGTCCGTTCTACAACCTGTCGGTGTTTACCGAGGTGCTCCAGGACACCATGCTCGACCTGTTCGACTCGGGGCGTCTCGATGCCGCCTCCTCCTGCTCCCTGTCGCTCTCCGAAACCCCGGGCTTCCCGCGTTTCTTCGAGAACTGGGAGAAATACTTCAGCAAGATCACCCTGCGGCCGCTCTCCATCTCCAATGCCCCCGAGCCGATCCGCCGTCTGGGGTGTATCGCCATGAATACCCCTGTCGAGATCGACATGTACGCCCACGCCAACTCGACCCTGGTGGGCGGTACCCGCATGATCAACGGTCTGGGCGGCTCCGGCGACTTCCTGCGCAACGGCTTCCTCAAGATCATGCACACCCCGTCCAGCCGCCCGAGCAAGACCGATCCGACCGGTATCTCCTGCGTTGTGCCGCATTGCTCCCACATCGACCACACCGAGCACGATCTGGACTGCGTGGTCACCGAGCAGGGTCTGGCCGACCTGCGCGGCCTCTGTCCGCGCGACCGCGCCAAGGTCATCATCCAGAAGTGCGCCCATCCGGACTACAAGCCGATCCTCACCGAGTACTACGAGATGGCCCTGGCCGACTGCCTGCGCCGCAAGGTCGCCCATGAGCCGCAACTGTGGGACCGCGCCTTCAAGATGCACCTCAACCTGGAGAAGAACGGCACCATGAAGATCAAGAACTGGGATATCAAGATGGATCTCTGCGAGTAACGGGAGTTTCGGTTGCAACGCAAAAAGCCCCGCCGGGAAACCGGCGGGGCTTTTTTGTTGGGAAAGAGGGTTGCCCTCTCGGCGCCGTGCCTAGGAGGTTGTTGAAAAACGTCGCGAGCGAGCGGCAACACAGCAGACCGGCCCCGCTGTAGTTTTTCAACAGCCTGCTAAGCCTTGGGGTGTGCCTTGTCGTATACCTCCATCAGCCGGTCGATCCCTACATGGGTGTACTTCTGGGTGGTGGAGAGGGAGGCGTGGCCCAATAGTTCCTGGATGGCGCGCAAGTCGGCGCCCCCCTCCAGCAGGTGGGTGGCGAACGTATGGCGCAGAACGTGGGGCGAGATGCGTTTGAACGCAGCGATAGCCAGCACGTGGTTGTCGACGATGCGCGCCACGCTGCGGCGGTTGATGCGGTCCCCGCGGGTATTGAGAAAGAGCGCCCCGCTGCCGGCCAGCGCCCCGCGCTGCGCCAGATAGGCGCGTACGGCTTCCGCGGCGCGGCTCCCCACCGGCACTATGCGCTCTTTGCCCCCCTTGCCCAGCACCCTCACCATGCCGCCTGCCAGGTCCAGGTCGCCGATGTCCAGTCCGGTCAGCTCCGAAACCCGCAGCCCGCTGGAGTAGAGCAGTTCCAGGATGGCCCGGTCCCGCACGGCATGCTTCTGGTCATCGGCCGGGGCCTCCACCAGGGTGGTGGCTTGGTCGATGTCCAGGTGGAACGGCAGGCGCTGCTCCCGTTTGGGGGTGGCGATCAGTTCGGCCGGATTGCGGGCGAGGGTCCCGCGCCGCAGCAGGAAGCGGAAAAAGGTGCGGATAGCGGCCAGCTTGCGGCCGATGGAGCTCTTCTGCGTGCTCTTGCCCAGCAGGGCCAGAAAACGCCTGAGCAGCAGGTGATCCACGTCAGCGGCCGCAGCCCCCCCGCCCCGCTCGCCGACGACAAAAGCCTCCAGTTGCCGCAAGTCGCGGCCATACGCCGCCAGGGTATGGGGCGAGACGTTGCGCTCCGTTTCCAGATAGGTACAGAAGGTAGATATCTGTTCGGCCAGGCGTTCCATCATAACCTCGACGAATGTACCGTGAAGGACGCGGAGGAAACCGCAAACCATACTTTACAAGGATGAACAGGATCGACAGGATAACGACTTCAGGGAGCCAGATTCTTATCCCCTTCATCCTATATATCCATGTAATCAATGCCTTATATTACATGTTTCTCCGCGTCCTCTGCGGTAACCGCTTTTCATCCGATGCTTACTCGAACTGCGGCAGCCCGCTCTCCAGCCGCCATCCCTTGCGTTCCCCTTCCGCGCGGTAGCTCCAGACCTGCCGGTAGGTGACGCTCCTGACCCGGACCGAGGGGAGGATGTAGTAGTCGAACTCGGCGATCACCTCGGCGCTCCCCTTCGCCGGCAGGCATTCCGAGGTGAGGATGCGGTAGTCGGTGATGGTCACCCCCCGCCGCTTGATGTCGGCGGCAGCTTTCATGAAGGCGTCACGCAGCTCCGGGTCCAGAAAGACCATGCCGGCGTTTTCCACCTCACGCCAGCGCAGCATGCGGTTGTACCCCTTCATGCTCTGCTCGAACTCTTCCCGGATGGTGCTCTGGCTCGCGGCGCAGGCCGTTGTCAGCAGGCAGCAGAGCAGGATCAGTCCCTGCTTCATGTAGTGAATCATCCCCGTTCCCTTTCCTTTTCATGGATGTATTCGATCAACTCCACGGCCAGCTCATATTTGCCGAAGGGAGGGATCAGGTAGTACCCGCCGGCAGCGGCAAAGGTGGCGTCGATGAACTCCCGGGCAATGGCCAACCCTTCCCGCACCCCGGCCGCCTTGTCCAGCCCCCGCATGCGCGCCCGGACGCTGTCCGGCACGCTGATCCCCGGCACTTCGTTGTGCAGGTACTCGGCGTTGCGCTCGCTCACCAGGGGCATGACGCCGGGCAGGAGCGGGATGCCGCAGCCGCGGGTCTGTTCCAGCGCCTCCAGGAAGAGGGCCGGATCGTAGACCGGCTGGGTCTGGGCAAATACAGCGCCATTGGCCACCTTTTTGGCCAGCCTGCCCGCCTGCACCGCCATGTTTCCGGTATTGGGGTTGAAGGCCGCGCCGATGGTGAAGCCGGTACCGGCGCCTATGGGGTTGGCAATGGCGTTGACCCCCTGGTTCAGGTCCGCCAGCAGTTTGATCAGCGTGAACGAGTGCAGGTCGAAGACCGACTTGGCCCCGGCGTGGTCCCCCATGCTGGCCGGATCGCCGGTCACCGCCAGGATCGAGCGGATCCCCAGCAGGCTCGCCCCCATCAGGTCGGACTGCATGCCGATCAGGTTGCGGTCCCTGCCGGTGACGTGGCAGATCACCTCGATCCCTACTTCGCGCTGGATGATGCTCCCCAGGGCGAGGTTGCCCATGCGGGGCCGCGCCAGGGGGTTCTCGGCCAGGTTGATGGCATCGGCGCCCGCCTCCTTCAGACGGCGGCTTCCCGCGATGATGCGGCTGCAGTCCATCCCCTTGGGCGGGTCCAGCTCCACGGTGATGACCTTGCGCCGGCCCCAGGCCGCCAGAAAGGAGCCGCCGCCGGGCTGCTCCGGCACCGCCGCGGCAACCGCGCCGGCAACGGGCGCTTTAGCCCGCGGCGACGGCTTCCGGTCGCTCAGGGCGCGGGCAACGGCCCGGATATGTTCCGGGGTGGTGCCGCAACAGCCGCCGATCAGGTTGGCGCCGGCATCGGCCATCTCCCGGGCCATGGTGGCGAAGTAATCAGGCGTGGCGCGGTAGATGTAGCGGCCGTCCCGGTACTCGGGGAAGCCGCTGTTGGCGTAGGCGGCAATCGGCCGGCCGGTCAGGGATGCCAGCCGCTGCACCACCTTGACCAGCTCCAGGGGACCAGCGCCGCAGTTGGCGCCGATAATGTCGGCCCCTGCCTCCTCCATGGCGCTGCAATAGCTCTCCACGGTGGTACCGTCGCCGCTGCGTCCCCCCTCCAGAAAAGCCATGGAGGCGCATACCGCCAGCCCTGTGGAGCGTCCCGCCCGGACCGCGGCCCGGAGCTGCTCCAGGGAGGCAAAGGTCTCCAGCAGCAGCAGATCCACCCCGCCCTCGGCCAGGGCCTGGCACGGGGCCTGGAAGACCTCCTCCATCTCGGCCGGCAAGAGCTCGGCCTCATCCCCTTTGCCCCGCACCAGGGGGCCGACCGAGCCG
>DATBXI010000441.1:0-5788 GCA_036514355.1 Desulfuromonadaceae bacterium | reverse complement strand
CCCGCCGATGAGCGCCAGCGTGACGAGGATATAGACCAGGAGGGGATAGAAGGCGGGCGGCAGTTGTCCGGGATATGCGGGGCTGTCAGTCATTGCATCTCCTTTCTATTTCCATCATGGCGTCACATGCCGGGCGACCATGGCCAGCACCTCGTGCTTTGAGTGCCGCCCAGCCAGTTGCTCCACGACTCTGCCTCCCTTTAGCAGAAAAAGCACCGGTATGCCCCGCACCCCCAGCCGCGCCGCCGCACGACTGTTCTCCTGAGTGTCCACCTGTACTACCGCCACCCTGCCGGCCAGCGCTGCGGCCACTTCACGCACCACCGGTGCGTAGGCTGTGCAGTGCGGTCACCAGGGTGCCCAGAACTCGGCCAGGACCGGCAGCTCGTAGTTGCCGACGAAGGCGTCGAAGCCCGCGTCATCCAGGGTGAGCGGCGTACTGTACAGGGCCGGGAGCAGCGCCGCGCAGGCACCGCAACGCCCACGGCCCCCTTCCTTGTCTGCCGGAATACGGTTGGTGGCGCCGCACGCGGGACAGCGCATCGTGTAGGTCGCGGCCATAGTCGGCCTCTCAGTGTGGTGATTGAAGATGAAGGAAGTATACCATCGGAGTCGGGTGAAAGGAGAGTTTTGTTGCGGTTTAAACGCAAAACGCCCCCACTTTCCTTTTGAGAGTGGGGGCGTTTTTTAACTGGTTACATAAATACATCCGAATTTAACCGGACAGCAGTGAATACCTTTGCTAAAATCTGAAATTATAATATGATTCGTCTATACTTCGACTGCAATCAACTTGAGGGACGCACATGAAAAAGCCCCCCGAAAGAACTCCGAAAGAACTCCGAAAAAATCCAATCCGGCCAAATCCCCGGCAAAAATAGCACCCGGGCCGGATGAAAACGTCGACGGTTCGCGTTTTCCGATCGTCGCCATCGGTGCATCCGCCGGCGGATTGGAAGCCCTGACCCTCTTCCTGGAACACGTGCCGGAAAAGAGCGGCCTGGCCTTTATAGTCATTCAGCACCTGGACCCCGACAACGTGGGCTTTCTGCCCGAACTGCTGCAGCGGGTCACCAAGATGGAAGTGGTGCGGATCAAGGACAGAACGCGGGTCAAGCCGAACTGCGTCTATGTGATCCCCCCCAACAGGGACATGTCCATCCTGCACGGGATGCTCTACCTGTTCGAGGCTATTGAGCCCCGCGGCCTGCGCCTGCCGATCGACCACTTCTTCCGTTCCCTGGCCGACGACTGCAAGGAGCGGAGTATCGGCGTGATCCTCTCCGGTATGGGCTCGGACGGTACCCTGGGCCTGCGGACCATCAAGGAGAAGGGGGGACTGGCCCTGGTGCAGGATCCGAGCTCGGCCAAGTTCACCGGCATGCCGGGGAGCGCCGTCGGGTTCGGTCTGGCGGACATCGTGGCCAAGGCAGAGGAACTCCCCGGAAGGATCATCGATTATCTCCAGCATATGCCGCTGACACCAAAATCCCAGGCAAGCCTGGAGGGAAAGGAAATCTCCGCCCTCGACAAGATCGTCATCCTGCTGCGGGCCAATACCGGCAACGACTTCTCGCTGTACAAAAAAAGTACCCTCTATCGCCGGATCGAGCGGCGCATGGGGATCCACCAGATCGATGCCATCGGGGCATATGTCCGCTATCTCCAGGCCAATCCCCTGGAACTGGAACTCCTTTTCAAGGAGCTCCTGATCGGCGTAACCAGCTTTTTTCGCGATCCGGCTGCCTGGGAATACCTGAAGAACGAGGAGATCCCGAAACTTCTGGAGAAGCAGCCCGAGGGGAGGGTGCTTCGGGCATGGTCTGCGGGCTGTTCCACCGGCGAAGAGGCCTATTCCCTGGCCATCGTCTTCAAGGAGGCGCTGGAGCAGATCAATCCGCGGATGAATTACACCCTGCAGATATTCGCCACCGACCTGGACCGGGAAGCGATCGACAAGGCACGCCTGGGCCTCTTCCTCCCCAACATCGCCTCGGATGTCTCCCTGGAGCGGCTTACCCGGTTTTTCACCAAGGACGAGACCGGCTACCGGGTCAACAAGGATATCCGGGAGATGGTCACCTTTGCCACGCAGAACGTCATTACCGATCCCCCCTTCACCAAGCTCGACATCCTCATCTGCAGGAACCTCCTGATCTATCTCGACTCCGAGACCCAGAAGAAACTCATGCCGCTCTTCCACTACGCACTTATTCCCAACGGAATCCTGTTTCTCGGCAGCGCCGAGACCCCCGGCTCCGACGTCAACTTCTTCCTGCCGATCAATCAGAAGTTAAGGATGTTCAAACGCGATACGGACACCAGCCGTCCGGACCTGGTGACGTTTCCAGCCACACTCGTCCCGGCTGCCCCGGCTGCTGCCCCGGCTGCGCCGGGAGCACACAAGGAGCTTCAGCCAGTGAAAACCGACGTCAACATCCAGTCCATCGCGGACAGAATCCTGCTGCAGAAGTATTCACCGCCGGCCGTGCTGGCCAACGACCAGGGTGACATCGTCTACATCAGCTCCAGGACCGGCAAATACCTGGAGCTCCCGATGGGCAAGGCCAACCTGAACGTCTTTGCCATGGCCCGCGAAGGGCTTAAACAGGAGTTGTTCGGCGCGTTCCAGAAGGCGCAGCGCCAGGACAGTGCGGTAATCATGCACAACCTGCGGGTAGGGACCAATGGCGGCAGCCAGATGATCAACCTCATCGTCCAGAGAGTCAACGAACCGGAGCTGCGCGGCATGGTGATGATAATCTTCAAAGACGTGGAAACAGCCCCGGAAATTGCCCGCAAGAGACGTTCCACTAAAGCCGGTGACATCGAGAGCATCCGCATCTCCGAACAGGAGCTGGAACTCAAGCAGGCCCAGGAGGAGCTGCGCACCATCCGGGAGGAGCTGCAGACCACACGCGAGGAGATGCAGACCTCCCAGGAGGAACTCAAGGCCTCCAATGAGGAGCTGCAATCCATCAACGAAGAGCTGCAGTCCACCAACGAGGAACTCACCACCTCCAAGGAAGAGATGCAGTCCATGAACGAGGAGCTGCAGACGGTCAACGCAGAGCAGCAAGCCAAGGTGGTCGAGCTCTCCCTCCTGAACGACGACATGAGGAACTTCCTCAACAGTACCGAGGTGACCACCATCTTCCTGGACAGCAGGCTCTACATCCGCCGCTTCGCCACCGGCACCAGCAAGCTCTTCAAGCTGATTCCAGGGGATGTGGGGCGCCCGCTCTCGGATATCGTCAATGAGCTGAACTACCCGGAGCTTATGGAGGATGCGGAAAAGGTCCTGCGGACCCTCGCCATGACGGAAAAGCAGGTCATGACCAACGACGAGCGCTGGTTCGCGGTGCGGATCATCCCCTACCGGACGCAGAGGGACGTAATCGATGGGGTCGTGATGACCCTTAACGACATCACCCCCTTCAAGACTCTGGAAGAGGATCTGCAGGCAAAGATCAGCAGCCTGAAACAGGGGAAGGGCCAATGACCCATCGTTCGGGGGCCTCATCACAGGCGGCAAAACTGCGACGCAGTGCGGAAAAGCGCCTCCAGGCCAAGGGAGCGGAGATGGGCCTCCCCCGGACAGAGGGAGAGGCCCTGCGGCTCCTGCACGAGCTTCGTGTCCACCAGATGGAGCTGGAGTTACAGAACGAGGAGCTGCGCCGCTCCCGTGAGGAGCTTGAGGCTTCGCGGGACCGGTACGGCATGCTTTACGATTTTGCGCCGATCGGTTATTTCACCATCGACCGGGAATGGACCATCCGAACGGCCAACCTGACCGGGGCCGACCTGCTGGGGATTGAACGGAAACGCCTGGTCGGTTGCCACCTCGGGCGCTTCATGATTGATAGAGACCTGCCGACCTTTGCCGATTTCCTGAAGAGGGTATTTTCCGACCGCGAGACGCATACCTGCGAACTGACGCTCTCCAGGAAGAGTAACGAGCAGCTTTGGGTGCAGATGAAGGCAACGGCCTCTGAATCGGATGATGAGTGTCTCGTTGCGGTCATCGATGTTTCAGCCAGTAAACGAGCCGAGGAGGCCCTGCGGCGAGCCCAGATAGAACTGGAACAGAGGGTGGCGGAACGAACCGAAGAGCTGGCGCAGTCGCTCAAACTGCAGCAGGAAGAGCTGGCCGGCCGTTTACAGGCGGTCGAAGAGCTCAGGAAAAACGAACTGATGATGATTCAGCAAAACCGCTTGGCAGCCATGGGAGAGATGCTCACCAACATCGCCCATCAGTGGCGCCAGCCCTTGAACGTCCTGGGGCTGAAGGTTCAGGAAATCAGGTTATCCTATGAACTGGGGGGGTTCAGCAAGGAACTCCTGGATGCCAACGTGGCCAAGGCGATGGATATCCTGAAGCACCTGTCGCAGACCATAGACGTCTTCCGTGATTTTTCCGCACCGGACAAGGGAAAGGGCCTGTTCAGCGTGAATGATGTCGTGGCGAAAACGGTCTCCCTCATCGAGGACAACTTCACCGCCCTTGGGATTGCGATCGAAGTCAGCTCCAGGGGAGAACCGCAGATAAACGGCTATCTCAACCAGTTTGCCCAGGTGCTCTTAAACATCCTGGTGAACGCCAAGGACGCTTTTCTGGAGAAGAAGACGGTCAATCCACGGATAACGATCTGCTCGTGGGCGAAAGACAACAGGGCAGTGGTGACGATTACCGATAACGCCGGCGGCATCGAAGGAGAGATCCTGAACAGGATCTTCGACCCCTACTTTACTACCAAGGAGCTGGGAAAAGGGACCGGCATAGGCCTCTTCATGTCCAAGACCATCATCGAAAAAAGCATGGGTGGGCGATTGACAGCATGTAACGTCGAAGGCGGCGCCCAGTTCAGGATTGAGCTCTGATATGGCATCCCCGCGGAATTCACAGCCACCCCTCTCGCTCCTTTTGGTGGAAGACGACAGGGAGGCGGTCAAGGTCCTAAAGATCATGATCCCCATGAAATTCCCTGACGTCACGATCCACATCGCCGCAAACGGTACGGCCGGAATGGAACTTTGCAAGGAGCGCTCCCCCGATATCGTCGTCACCGACATCAATATGCCGGGGATGGACGGCGTCCGGATGGCCCGGGAGATCAGAACCACGAGGCCGGGCACCAAGTTCATCGTCATTACCGGTTACAGCGATAAAGCCTACCTGGACCAGTTCAGCACCATCGGCATCACCGCTTACATCCTGAAGCCGATCGAATTCAAGGAGCTCTTCTCTGCCATTGAAAAATGCATCGGCGAGATACGGGAGAGGCAATAGCCTCGGTGCAAACTGGCAAAGTAAAAGGCGGAACCGTTACCGGCTCCGCCTTTTACATACCTTCAGTCTTCTGCTTTAGAGTCTATTCCGTTTCGATCTTGGTCCCGTCGAGGTTATAGCCAAGCGCTTCCTTGCGGAGAGAGTAAAAAAGGAGTAGCTACAAACGCAAAACGCCCCATCACTCGTTTGAATGATGGGGCGTTTTTGTTTTATTCCCGGCGGCGACCTACTTTCCCACACAGCTACCCGTGCAGTATCATCGGCCCTGAGGGGCTTAACTTCCGTGTTCGAGATGGGAACGGGTGTGACCCCCTCGGCATAGCCACCGAGAAATCGGTTGGGATTGGGAACTGGGGATTAGGGACTGGTAAAGGCTTTTTGCCTTTCCCAATCACCAGTTCCCAGTCACCAGTCCCTGATGGTTATCAATTGCATTGTGGTTTGTTGTTTAGGTCTGTTTCGTATGCGTGGTGTCTGATTTATATCCGGCCAGGGGGA
>DATBXI010000440.1:0-6951 GCA_036514355.1 Desulfuromonadaceae bacterium | reverse complement strand
GACTGCACCCATCATCAGCGCCGAACAGCCCGGCAGAAAGCGGCGGGGAACCGTGGGACGCCCGTTGCACGGCGTCCAGGTCCGTATCGATACGCCGAACGAAGATGGGGTTGGGGAGATCGTGGTCCGGGGGCCGAACATCATGCAGGGCTACTACAAGAACCCCCTGGCCACGGCGGAGGTGCTGGAGGAGGAGTGGTACCGCACCGGCGACCTGGGGCGGCTCGACGGCGACGGCTTCCTCACCATCAGCGGACGGGTCAAAAACCTCATCGTCACCCCCAACGGCAAGAACGTCTACCCGGAGGAAGTGGAGAACGAACTGCTCAAGAGCCCCTTCATCGCCGAGACCATGGTGTATGGCCACAAGGTGGGACCGGTGGCCGAAGAGGTGCATGCGGTCATTTACCCCAACCAGGAAGCCCTGGACGACCACTGCCGCCTGGCGGGCACCTGCCCCATGAGCGAGGCCGACGTGGAGGCCCTGCTGCGAACCGAGGTGCAGGCCGCCTGCGCTGTGCTGGCGGATTACAAACGGGTCAGGCGGTTCACCATCCGCGAGGATGAATTCCCCAAGACCACCACGCGCAAGATCAAACGTTTCGAGGTGGAAGCCAGTGTATCGACGGGGGAATGACCCGGGCTACCCCATCTGATGCCGTGACGACCGACTGGCGGATCGGGTAAGCGCCGCGAGGTAAGGCCTGAGTGGCCGCACCAGGCATGGTCACGGCATCAGGCCTGCCATGCCATACCGCAACTCAAGCCCGCTCCAACCCGGCGAACCGCAGCATGAGCTTCTTCGGCCCCACCGAACTGAACCAGACGATCACCTTCTGAGCTTCCCCCATCCCCTCGACCTTCCTGATGGTGCCCAGGCCGAACTTGGCGTGCCGCACCCGCATGCCGATGAACACTCCTTCGTGCTCTTCGGCCGGCTCGGGGACGACCTCCACCTCGTTGGTTCGGGAGAATGCCGCGGCTGCGGCCAGATTGTGCAAAGCCCCCCCTCCTTCCTCCCCCCGCTGGGGGGAGAACTGATTGCCCTCACCCCAGCAGGGGGAGGGATGGGAGGGGGGAAGGGACGCTCCCCCTTCCTCGTCCAGCAGTTCCGGCGGGATATCCTTCAGGAAGCGGGAAGGGGAATTGATCTGCTCCTGGCCGAACAGGTAGCGGCGGCGCGCATTGAGCAGGTAGAGCCGCTCCCGTGCCCGGGTCATGCCCACGTAGCAGAGTCGGCGCTCCTCCTCCATGCCGTCCGGGTCGTCCAGGGAGCGGATATGGGGGAAGAGCCGCTCTTCCATGCCTATCATGAAGACCGCCCGGAACTCCAGTCCCTTGGCGGCGTGCAGGGTCATGAGGGTCACTGACGGCTTCCCCTGCTCCCCCTGCTCCAGGTCCGATACCAGGGAAACCTGCTCCAGAAACTCGGACAGGCCGGCACCGGGATTCCGTTCGCTGAACTCCTCCATGGCCGCCAGCAACTGTTCCAGGTTCTCCAGGCGCTCTGCATCCTCCTCGTCGCGGCTATCCTTGAGCCGCCCCAGGTAGCCGCTCTCCTCCATCACGGTCCGGGCCAGCTCCGGCAGGCCGACCGAAGTGCATAGTTCCCGGAAACGCTCCAGCATGGCGCTGAAGGCGGCCACCTTCCCCCGCGGGCCGCCTGACAACAACGCCCCCTGAGCCGCCTCCTTCAGTGCTTCGTGGAGGGAGGTCCTCCGCTGGGCCGCCAGGGCCGCGATCCTGTCCACCGTTGTGCTGCCGATCCCCCGGGTCGGGACGTTGATGATCCGCTTCAGGGACACCTCGTCGGCCGGGTTGTCCAGCACCCGCAGGTACGCCAGGATGTCCTTGACCTCCATGCGGGCATAGAATCTGACCCCCCCCACGATGTGGTACGGCAGCGCCTCGGCGACCAGCGCCTCCTCCACCAGCCGTGATTGGGCGTTAGTGCGGTAGAAGACCGCCATCTCCTCCAGCGGCACCCCGCCCCCCCGCAATCGGCCGATCTCCCGGCTGACGAGGCGCGCCTCCTCCCGGTCCGACTCTACCCGCTCATAACGGATCTTTTCCCCTTCCGGGTTGTCGGTCCAGAGGGTCTTGCCCTTGCGGCCGATGTTCTGCCTGACCACCTCGCCGGCGGCCTTGAGGATGGTGGCGGTGGAGCGGTAGTTCTGTTCCAGCCGAATTATCCTGACCCCGGGGAAGTCCTTCTCGAACTCCAGGATGTTGCGGATGTCGGCCCCGCGCCAGGAGTAGATCGACTGGTCGTCGTCCCCCACTACGCACAGGTTGCGGCGCTCTCCTGCCAGCAGGCGGATCAGCCGGTACTGCACCGGATTGGTGTCTTGGTATTCGTCCACCATGATCCACTGGAAGCGGTCGCGGCAGCGGTCCCGCACCTCGGGAACCTGCTCCAGCAGCCGCACGGTCAGGAGCAGCATGTCGCCGAAATCCAGGGCATTGCACCTTTTCAGCCGTGCCTGGTAGGCGGCATAGATCTGCACCACCCGTTCGTTGTAGATGTCACCGGTGGCGACGGCGTCCAGATCTTCTGGGAACAGGCCGCGGTTCTTGTAGTCGTCGATGCGTGCGGCAATGGCTTTGGGGGGGAAGCGCTTGTCGTCCAGGTCCAGTTCCGCCAGCACGTCCTTCAAAAGACGCTCCGCGTCCCGGTCGTCGTAGATGGCAAAGGAGGCGTCATACCCCAGATGGTGGATCTCCCTGCGCAGGATACGGCCGCAGGCGGAATGGAAGGTGGAGATCAGCGGCACGTCGCCGCCTCCCAGCAACTTGCCGACCCGTTCGGCCATCTCCCTGGCCGCCTTGTTGGTGAAGGTCACGGCCAGGATGTTACCGGGCCGCACCCCACGCTCACGGATCAGATAAGCGATGCGGTGGGTAATGACACGCGTCTTGCCCGATCCGGCGCCTGCCAGGATCAGCAGTGGACCTTCGCCGTGCAACACGGCCTCTTTCTGGGGCGGATTGAGGTGGGTGAGAAGATTCATACGTCCGTTGTAACCGCTGCCGCACCTCCCGTCAAGCGGAACGAGCAGGGCCTTTCAGGGCAGGCAGAAGCGAACGGGGCGCCGCGCGTCCACCCGCATTGCCAGTGCTGAGGATATGCACCGTATAAACAACAAAGCCCGGCGCGGAGCCGGGCTTTGAGCATGCATCGATGAGTGGCAGACGTCGGAATCAGATGAGTCCGTGGGCCACCAGGGCGTCGGCCACCTTGACGAAGCCGGCAATGTTGGCGCCCAGCACGTAGTTGCCCGGTGCGCCGTACTCTGTCGAAGTCTCGTAGCAGAGCCGGTGGATGTTGACCATGATCTGCTCCAGCTTCTTCTCGGTTTCCTCGAAGGACCAGGAATCCCGCTGGGCGTTCTGCTGCATCTCGAGGGCCGAGGTGGCCACACCGCCGGCATTGGCGGCCTTGCCGGGACCATAGGCGATCTTGGCATCCAGGAAGACCTTGACCCCTTCCGGAGTGGTGGGCATGTTGGCCCCTTCGCCGACGGCGATGCAGCCGTTCTTCACCAGGGTGGCGGCGTCCTTGCCGTTGATCTCGTTCTGGGTGGCGGAGGGCATGGCCACCTGGCAGGGGATATCCCAGATGTTGCCGTTGGCAACGTATTTGGCGTGCTTGTGGTACGTGGCGTAGTCCTGGATGCGGCGACGCTCCACCTCTTTGAGCTGCTTGATCAGCTCGACATCAAGGCCTTTCTCGTCAACGATCACGCCGTTGGAGTCGGAGCAGGCGATACATGTGCCGCCGAGCTGGTGGATCTTCTCGATAGTGTAGATGGCCACGTTGCCGGAGCCGGACACGAGGCACGTCTTGCCGCCGAAGGAGTCCTTACGCACTTTGAGCGCTTCGTTGACAAAGTAGGTGGCGCCGTAGCCCGTTGCTTCCGGACGCACCAACGAACCTCCGAACTTGAGCCCCTTGCCGGTCAGCACGCCGGCTTCCCAGCGGTTGGTGATGCGCTTGTACTGGCCGAAGAGGTAGCCGATCTCGCGGCCGCCCACGCCGATGTCGCCGGCCGGGACGTCGGTGTGTTCGCCGATATGACGGTACAGCTCGGTCATGAAGCTCTGGCAAAAACGCATGATTTCGTCATCGGACCTGCCCTTGGGATCGAAGTCGGAGCCCCCCTTGCCACCGCCGATCGGCATGCCGGTCAGGGAGTTCTTGAATATCTGCTCGAAACCGAGGAACTTGATGATGCCGAGATAGACGGAGGGGTGGAAGCGGAGCCCGCCCTTGTAAGGACCGAGGGCGCTGTTGAACTCGACGCGGAAGCCGCGGTTGATATGGACCTGCCCCTTGTCGTCCTGCCAGGGCACCCGGAAGATGATCTGCCGTTCCGGTTCGCAGATCCGCTCGATGATCTTGCGCTCCAGGTATTCGGGGTGCTTGGTGACGACCGGGCCGAGGGATTCGAGCACCTCAAGGACCGCCTGGTGGAATTCGGTTTCTCCGGGGTTGCGCTTGAGAACTTCCTGATAGATGCCTTCGATCTTTTCATCCAGCTTGGACATGCGGAACTACCTCCTCGAGACCATGGGGTATATGCATAACAAATATGCACATTATTTTCACAGAGGTTAAAAATTAAGCATGTCCCATGCCATGCGGTTCGCTTTGAATAAAAAATATGCATCAATGCTTTGTTTATAGGCATTTACTGTTGAGTTTTGAATACAAAATATGCATACTATCGATCGTTACACACTCGGGCCAAGTATAATATGTACTCTGTTGAGTAACGATAGAGTTAGATGGTTTTGTCATGCGTAGTCGATGCACGCGGCAGCGCAAACGACATTTTAATTAATTTGTGACTTCAATATGTACATGGATACCCGAATATGCCTAGCATTAAGGCAGGATGACGCAATAGTCAGCGGTGACCAGCGGCAAAATTTGGCCCGACAACCAAATGCCCCCTTGCCGCCGAGTGGCGCCGGTAAAAAACTGGCGATGCCAAACCGCGGCATCCCGGCAAGATAGACATACTTACAAAATATGCATACGTTTGACTCTGGTCAAATCGGCACGCTTCCTGCTGATGGTACCATGCGCATCAGTCTTGAGCGGGATGCGTTATGGGCACCGGAGCCCGGCAAGACGATTGCCGGGTTTTTTTATTCGGACTTCGGCCACACTGGCTTACAGAAAACGACGTTCATCGCCGCGCCGACTCCGCGGCAAACACAGGCGCCACCAGATCGTCCCGGTTGACAGTTACGGCTAGCCAGATAAGAATACATTTAGTAAATTATGTTATATTTCGGTTGAATTACCCTTAACGTAAGTGTAAAGTTCGCCCCAATCCTTCCCCCGAGGTATATTCCATGCTTGTAGTAGTGTGCATCAAGCAGGTTCCTGACACGACGCAGGTTCAGATCGACCCGGTCACGAACACGCTGGTTCGCGAGGGCATCCCGTTCATCGTCAACCCCTACGACACCCACGCCCTGGAAGAGGCCTTGCGGTTGAAGGACCGTTTCGGCTGCCGTGTGGCGGCCATCTCCATGGGTCCTCCCAACGCCGAGGCCACGCTGAAGAAGGCCCTGGCCCTGGGGGTGGACCACGCCATCCTGCTGTCCGACCGCGTCTTTGGCGGCGCCGACACCCTGGCCACCAGCAACGTCCTCTCCGCCGCCATCCGCAAGCTCCACAGCGAAGTGGACCAGGTCGGCCTGGTACTGTGCGGCAAACAGACCATTGACGGCGACACGGCCCAGGTCGGCCCCGGCATTGCCAGCCGCCTTGCCTTTCAGCAACTCACCCTGGTGGACAAAATCGTCAACATGGATCTGGCTGCGCAACGCATCCGCGTCAGCCGCAAACTCGAAGGGCGGCACGAGATCGTCGAAGCCCCGCTGCCGGCCATGCTCACGGTGGTGCGCGAACTGAACCGTCCCCGCTACCCCAAGGTCCCCATGCGCCTGGCAGCCGCCGATGCCGCCGTCACGGTCTGGAACAACCAGGTCCTCCAGCTGGACGAACAGAAGATCGGCCTCAAAGGCTCCCCCACCTGGGTCAGCAAGATCTTCTCCCCCGAGCGGGCCAAAGGCGAGATCATCGGCGACGGCTACGCCGACCCCGCGGGCACGGCCCAGCTTTTGATCGACAAGCTATTAGCCAAGGACATGCTGCCACTATAACCCTAACGGCGTCTCTCACAGAGGCACAAAGACACAAAGAGAAGCAAGACAACGAAAGTCTCATGTCTCGTCTTTACGATTTTCTTTGTGCCTTTGTGAGCTCTGTGAGAACCAGATTTTGATTTTTATAAAGGTTTTAAAATGACCGACCCCAAACCCAAGCTGAAGAAACCGCGCGGCAAAGCGCAGCTCATCACCGGCAAATGCATCGCCTGCGGCGCCCGCTGCCAGAGCTCCTGCCCGGTCAACGCCATCGAGATGAACGAAGCCGGCGAACCGATCGTCATCCCCGACAAATGCATCGGCTGCGTCAAATGCGTCAAGATCTGCCCGGCCGCTGCCCTGGAGATGTTCTTCACCCCCGAGGAGGTGCGGATCCTGGAGCAGCTGGCCGCTGCCAGCGCCCCTGTCGAGGAGGAGATCGACGAAGAGGCCGCTGCCCTCGCCAAAACCCTGGCCCTTTACCGCGGGGTATGGGTCTTTGTGGAGCAGACCGAAGGGGAGCCGGCCAAGGTCTCCTGGGAACTCCTGGGCGTCGGCGCCCACCTGGCCGCCAAGCTCGGGGTCGAACTGTGTGCCATGGTGATCGGCCACGGCGTGGAGCGGCTCTGTGGAGAGGCCTTCACCCATGGCGCCCAAAAGGCCTATCTGGTGGATGCCCCGGTCTTCCAGCACTACCGTACCGAAGCCTATGTGGAGGCCTGCTGCCACCTCATCGACAAACACAAGCCCGAAGTCATCCTCATGGGCGCCACCGGCATGGGACGCGAC
>DATBXI010000439.1:0-2639 GCA_036514355.1 Desulfuromonadaceae bacterium | reverse complement strand
CGGTCTGCTGCTCTTCTTCCACCCGGGCGATGATCTTGGGGAGCTTGGTGTGGGCCACGTAGCCGGTCAGGCTGCGCTCTTCGGGAGTGAGCTCCTCCCCGCCGACCGGGAACGGCGGGATGTACTTTTTCAGCCACTCCTTGTTTTTGGCGCCGATGATGGTGCCGTTCTCGTCCTCCACCACCAGCCACTGGACCCCGTCCCGCTCCGCCACGAGGGCTATGCTGCCGGTGTCGGCTCCGATCAGCTCGGTGGCCTTGGAGAGCACCTTGGTCAGGAACGGCTGGAGACTCTCGGTGCTCTCGTTCAGAAGCTCGGTGATCTCGGACAGCACCCGGATCTCCAGGTGCTCTCCACCCACCTCGTTGATGACCCGTTCCACCATCTCGGCGTGGGTCTGCAGCAGCCCCATCTCGAAATCGCTGAAACGGTGCAGTTCGCGGGCAAAGTAGTTCACCAGGCAGATGATGCGGCGGCTCTTCGGCTCGTAGCGGGGGACGAGGTAGAGCGAGCGGAGGGCCATGGACTCGGTAAGTGCCCGTTTCTGCAGGCTGTGCTGGGTCAGGTCGGCGATGAAGAGCGGCTTGAGGAGGCGCTCGTCGGTGATGACCGCCTGGTCGTCGATGTACTGCGAGATCAGGGACTTCCCCTTCTGCAGGTCGATTGCCCCCTGCTGGTCGTAGAGCGCCTTGAGCTCCGGCTCCTCGGAGAAGCTCGCCAGGATCTCCAGTTCGCCGACTTTCCGGCCCGGCCGCTGGCTCGGCACGAGCACCGACGCTAGGGAGAGCTTGCCGATCAGGCGTACCGCCGACCTGACCATCATGCCGGCCGCCTCGCGGGCCTTGTACCGCTCCAGCCGCCGGGCCAGCTGCACCTGCTGGTGATAGATGCGGGCCTGATCGAGCCGGTCGGCGATGAACCCGGCAAAGTCCGCCAGGAGCGACTTCTCCCGGGGCTTCAGCACTTCGCCGGGGTGATCCTGATCGATGCAGAGCACGCCGATGGACTTGCCCAGGCTGACCACCGGCATGACATGGCTGCTCCGAAAACCGAACCGCTTCGCAAAATGCCCGTCGGGAGAGTCGGCAGGGACCGTAGCGGCCTTGAAATCGACGGGGTACTGGCTGACAAAGACGCTGGAGACCACGGTTTCGGTGGAGACGATCGGGAAGCTGGCCTCGCGGATGGCCTCGGCCTGCTCCCCCGTGGCATGCACGCAGGAGAGCGCCCCGCGGGTCAGGTCCTCCAGGTATATCCGAACCCGTTCGCTGCCGGAGAGGAGCCGTGCCCCCTCGGCCAGGGCGTACAGCATTTCTCCCTGGTTTTCCTTGCCGTAGCCGGCGGCCTTGGCGCGCAACTGCGCCAGCTTGGTGTCGATGGGCATAACCACTCCTGAGTTGATTGATTACACAGGTGAGTATAGCGTTGGGCGGTGGGGGGAGTCAAGGGGAGGCTTGTTTTCTTGTATAATCGGGACGAGACCAGACCCTTGAGGTTTTGAAAACCTCAAGGTCTATGGAAACTACTGGTCAACTCAAACCCTTCCTGATGGTGTACAGCTCCTCCAGGTCCAGGCCGTTCTTCTCGTAGTATTCCCGTTCCAACTCCTCCACGTAGAAGCGGTCCATGCCGCAGTTGGCCAGGAAGTCCTCCCGCAGGGCCACGTTGCGCTCGGCGATGATGGTGGGGAGCAGGGTCTGGAGGTACATGATCTCCTTGTTGATGGTGAAGATGGTTTCGTGGAACAGGTGGTCGGGCACGTCTTCGCGGAGGTGCTTCTTGGTCTTCAACTCTTCGGTCACCTCGCGGCGCAGCGCCTCCTGATCGGCCCTGGTGGAAAATTTGGAGTAAAAGTTGCGGATGCGGTCCCGCACGTGCTCCAACAGGACAATGGAGATGCGTTCCTCCCGGTCGATCTCCTGGAGCCGGCCGTTGAGCTCGCCGATGGTTGTCCGGCGGGCTTTGGCGGCTTCGAGCCCGTCCATCAGGGCCTGTACCTTGCGCCGGCCGAAGCGCCCCAGGTAGGCGTTCGCGAGCAGTTCGCGGATAAAGAGGTCGTGGAAACACTCCTCACTCAGGTTGTCGAAGGCGGCCTTGTGCTCCAGCAGCCCCCGCAGCATCTCCTCGTTGATCCGCACGTTTTCCATGAAGGCCAGCTGGCTGATCAGGTTGGAGACGCTGCCGAAGCGGTCCAGGTAGGTGATCACATAGGAGAAGTCCCCCAGCAGGCTCGGGTCGGCGCCGTCGCGGATCTTTTCGTCGCACATCTTGCTGGCGTCCAGCATCAGTTGGTCAAAGGCATGGTCGCGGTTTTCCGCGGCACGCTTGTTGGCCCGGATCAGGGTGAGCATGTCGTCCCGGTCGATGCGGCTCTCGATCCGCTTTTCCTGCAGGAATATCCCCTCCAGTACCTGGCGGGTGGCGGAGAGGTAGTCCTGCTCCTCGTGGCGGATCAGGTGCCCCTTTTTCAGCATTTCATCCAGGGTGCGGAAGAGGGCGCCGGGGATCTTGTTGCGAACCGAAAGGGTCTTGAGGCGGGTCAGGCGGGCGTTGTCCAGGTTGCTGATCTCCCCCTTGGCGTTGCAGTTGAGGAGGATGGTGCGGTATTCGTCCACGATGCGCTTGTTGGCCGGGTGGCG
>DATBXI010000438.1:0-3533 GCA_036514355.1 Desulfuromonadaceae bacterium | reverse complement strand
TTCGCTACCGCCCTTTCAAACGTCCCCCTGGCCAGCGGGTATTCGTCGGCTGCGGGAATGCTGTACGGCGTCGGCATGAAATCGCAGAAAATAACCCTGACAACCAGCGGACAGTTGCCGCCCGGCACCAAGATCTACGCCGTGCAGGGGACAATCAGCCTGCCACTGGATGCCGCAACCAACCTGCCCAAAGTTTCGCTCAGTGCCGACAGTACCGGACAAATGCTGTCCAATGCGTTCCTGTTGAGCGGAACCGCCTCCAGCATGGCAAACCTGCTCCCGATCGCAAACTATCTGGCATCCCAGCACCAGGTAAAATTTGCCGCTGTATTTGACGTGACCAAGCAGGGCATGGATATCGGCCCATTTGCCACCATGGCCTACGATGTCGTCCCCGGCGCCACGGTGACGGCAGTAGATTTCTCCATCGCAAACGGCAGCGTGAAGGACGCCAACGGCGCCGCCATCACCGGCATATCGGTGGTGGTGAATTAAGAACTTGTCTGTAAATAACTTTGTTCAGCTATCGCGCCCGGATTTGGGGCAGATTTTCCTGGCCTGATTGAGTAAAACCGCAGACGTAGCAGGCTACGTCGAGGATTTTACGATTGAAGGACAGGGAAAGATGCCCGGAATACGGGATGCGAGAGGGGTCACGACTCCCTTTTCCGCAGGGAGTCGGCATGGAGAAGTTGGGGGAAGAGGCGCATCCAGATCAGCACCACCAGCAGCGTCCCCACACCCCCGACCACCACGGCCGGTACGGTACCGAACAGGGCGGCGGTGGCACCGGACTCGAACTCGCCGAGCTGATTCGACGTCCCGACGAACATCGAGTTCACGGCGCTTACCCGGCCGCGCATCTCGTCGGGCGTTTCGATCTGCACCAGTGAAGAGCGGATGACGACGCTGATCACGTCTGCTGCGCCGAGCACGATCAGCATGGCCAGTGACAGCAGGAATGATTGGGAAACGGCAAACACAATGGTGGCGGCGCCGAAAACTGCCACGCTGATGAACATGGTCCTCCCCACCCGGCGTTGCAGCGGGTTGCGCGCCAGGAACAGCGACATGACCAGCGCCCCTGCCGCCGGCGCCGAGCGGAGCAGCCCCAGCCCCCACGGCCCGGTCAGGAGGATGTCGCGGGCGTAGATCGGCAGGAGCGCCGTTGCACCGCCGAGCAGCACGGCAAAGAGGTCCAGGGAGATGGCCCCCAGGACCACCGCCCGTCCGCGGATATAGGCGATGCCCGCGAAGAGCGACCGGAGGTTGACCGGCTCGCGCTTGGGAGCCGGGCTCTCGATGCGGATCAGGGCAATGAAGATGCCCGCCCCCAGGAACAAGGCGGCGGTGACGGCATAGGTCGTTGTTGCACCGGTGGCGTACAGCAGTCCGCCCAGGGCCGGCCCAAGGATGGTGGCGGTCTGGTTGGCCGACGCGGACCAGGCAACTGCGGAAGGCAGGAATTCAGGGGTAACCAACCGCGGTACCAGTGCCTGCATGGTCGGGTTCTCGAAGGCGCGGGCGGCACCCACCACAAATGCGATGGCAAGAATACTCTCCTTGCTCTGCCACCCCTCAAAGCTGGCCAGCGCCAACAGCGCGGTCGCCCCACCTTCCACAGCCTGGCAGATGCGCGCAATCAGGCGGCGGTCATACCGGTCGGCAACATGCCCCACCGCCAGGGTCAGCAAGAACATGGGCAGAAACTGGGCCAGGCCGACCAGGCCGAGATACCAGGCGCTTTTGGTGAGGCTGTACATCTGCCATCCCACGGCCACCCCCAGCATCTGGAAGGCAATCGAGGACGTGGCGCGACCGCACAGGAACAGTGCCAGCGGCTTGTGACGCAGCAGGGGATGGTGTGGCGGCGTGTGTGCAGATGGTGGCATGACGGCGCAGTGTACACGGAATCGTTTAGTAATAACAGCCCGTATATGAGACGGAAAGAACGCAAACGATACAACAAAGGCCCGCAACCATGCGGGCCTTTATTTTTCACAGCCTCGGGGGACGCTTCCTGCGCGTCACCTTCTTGCCGTTGTTGCGCCTTCGCCGTGGTGTCTAACAGGCCGTTGAAAATCAGCTCGATTTGAACCCGATTCTTTCAGCCATTCGTTTTTTCGAGTTTATTGTGTCGTTTTGATGTTTCTTATTTTGGTTTTCTGCTCTTTTTCAACTCAATTTGCTGATGATTTGCCGGTTACCGGGGTTGTTTTCCTGCCTCAAGTGACACCAAGGCCCAGATTTTTCATTCGTACCAGGTTGTAGGCTGCTGCATGCAGGTCAAGCTGCCAGCCAATCTTCTCGATGCCACGGTACATGGTCTTGCGCATCCGGCCGATGGTCTTCATCCAGCCAAAGCCTTCTTCAATCCGCTTCCTGATCCGTTGGCTGACGGAGTAATTCGGATGACTGGTGGTCCTGCCGTCAATGGCCGATTTCCGGTTGGTATCGTTCTGGGCCACGTGCGGGGTGATCTGGAGGCTGCGGAGCTCCTTGACGAAGTCTTTGGTGTCATAGTTCTTGTCGCCACCCAAGGTGATACGCCGGGATGTCCGGGGCAGTTGTTTGATCATGATGGCTGCCGCGTCCCGCTCTGCCGTCCCAGATGCCGTGGTAACCTCAGTCTTTACGATCAGGCCACTGCGGTTCTCCATCAAGGTGTGACCTTGGTAGCAAAGCTTTGATTCCTTGTTCTTGCCCTTGCGGTACAGCCGGGCATTAGGGTCAGTGACCGAGGCATGGGTATCGTTCTTGAGCTTCTGGCCCTTGAAGTCAACGCCGCCGTTTTTGCCGCCACCGGCTGATGGCGGGCCATCTTTCGGCTTGAAACTCTTGATGGAGGCCCATGCTTCTATGAGGGTGCCGTCAACCGTGAAGTGCTCACGGGACAATAGGTGCTTCCGTTCTGCCTGGGCAAGGACGCGAGACAGAAACTGGGCAGCAACTTCGGAACCGATCAGGCGTTCCTGGTTCTTGCTGAAACTGGAGTGATCCCAAACCATCTCTTCCAACCCCATGCCGAGAAACCAGCGGTAGAGAAAGTTGTAGTGGATCTGCTCCACCAACTGACGGTTGCTGCGGATGGAATAGAGAATCATCAGCAACTGGGCTTTCAGAAGCTTCTCCGGCGGGATCGAGTCCCTGCCGGTCGCGGCATACATGCTGTCAAAGAGCTTGTCCATCCCTTTCAGGGCTTCATCGGCCATGGCCCGTATGGCACGCAGGGGATGAGACTTGGGGACAAAGGACTCAGGTGTTACGTAGGCAAAAAGTGCTTCGGTTCGACTGTCTTGTCCGCGCATAAATTTCCTCAGTAATTTCAGAATATTATGCGCTGGAATGTATCACTAATCA
This sequence comes from Desulfuromonadaceae bacterium, assembly GCA_036514355.1. Lineage (GTDB taxonomy): Bacteria > Desulfobacterota > Desulfuromonadia > Geobacterales > Pseudopelobacteraceae > JACPFJ01. The sequence goes on along the minus strand of DATBXI010000438.1, from coordinate 173 downwards.
GTAAAAACAGCTAGTTGAATTTCAACAGCCTGTTAGAGGAGGTAACCACTCATGCCCGTAGATCCATCATTGCCTCGCAAGGTGCTCGTAGTCCACGGCGTCCAGACCAGCCCTGATAACCTCAATCAGGATGTTCTGGTTGATGAACTGATCAAGAGCCGCATCAGTAACGT
>DATBXI010000437.1:0-4334 GCA_036514355.1 Desulfuromonadaceae bacterium | reverse complement strand
GGGCACAAGCCCCGCATTCCCGCAACGGAATCCGGGGCTTGTGCGCTTAAGGCGGCTGCAGATTACGAAAGGTATCGATGAACAATCAGGGTGCCATGAAAACCGTTGTTCGGGAACTGATAAACGTCATTCTGATCGTATTGGGCATCCTCTCGGCAGGGATGGGCATCAAGGGATTCCTGCTGTCGAGTCACTTCATCGACGGCGGCGTGACCGGCATCTCCATGCTGCTGTCCAATGTGCTGGGGTATCCGCTGGCGATCCTCATCCCGCTCATCAACCTCCCGTTCATAGTGCTGGGCTTTCGCCAGATCGGCTGGGTGTTCGCGGTGAAAAGCACCCTGGCCATCGCGGGGTTGGCGGTCTGTCTTGCCGTGGTCAACTATCCCGACGTAACCCCCGACAAGCTCCTGACCGCCGTGTTCGGCGGCTTATTCATCGGCGCCGGGATCGGCCTTGCCATTCGCGGCGGGGCGGTCCTCGACGGCACCGAGATAGCGGCAGTGCTCATCAGCAAGACCAATCATCTTTTGAAGGTCGGCGATGCCATCCTCATCCTCAATATCTTCATCTTCTCCGCTGCCGCCTTTTTTCTCGGCATCGATGCAGCGCTCTATTCGGTGCTGACCTACATGGCGGCATCGAGAACCATCGACTTCCTGCTCCACGGCATCGAGGAATACAACGCCATCATCATAATGTCGGAAAAGAACGATGAGATCAGGGAAGCCATCGTGCGGATTCTGAGCCGCGGCGTGACCATCTACAACGGCCGGGGCGGCATGACCGGCAAACCGCGGCATATCCTCTACTGCGTGGTGACGAGGTTGGAGATAGGCCGCGTGAAAAACGTGGTCAACGAGATCGATGGCTCGGCATTCATCGTCATTCACCCGCTGGCGGATGTGACGGGCGGCATCATCAAGAAGACCGCGTTGCATTGAGCAGTGACCGACCAGCCGCCACCCCCCTCCCGGTGACAACAATCATTGACGACTCCTTGCGCGGAATGCTATGGTCATCCCCCAACATGATAATTTGCTAACTTTTCATACGCCGGAGCGGAACCATGCAGCCAACGACAGAGGAAATCATCAGCTACTTCGACAAGATGCTGGTCGCCCATGTTGCCAAGGGTATCACCGAATTTCATCTGAACTCCGGCGAGAACCTCAAGGTAAAGATGAATGGCGCCCTGGCAGAGAACAGCAAGGTCCCCATCAGCGATCAACTGCTGGAGACGATCCTGCGCAAGATCATCGCCCACAACCAGAACAAGAGCTTCGACCACGTCGAACGAAAAGACTTCATCATGGTGTCGGGCGGGAACCTGGATCATGACGTGTACCTCGATGCCCCTTCCGGCCCGAAACTGAGAACCCTGAAGTGTACACCGACCATCACCGATGAGAACCGGATATTGCTCAAGCTGGTACTTGAACCTGAAATAATCATCGGCTATCCGGAACCGTTCGAGGTTTCCAGAATCGACACGGAAGAAGAGCTGGAGTCCTGGTTCGACGATTTCACCACCAAGGTGTTGGCAATGACCAACCCCAAGCCGAAGGACGTCATCCTGCAGCCGAACAAGTCTCACCCGTTCCTGGCCGTTACCGGCGGTATGAGGCCGATTACGGATGTCGTGCTCTCCACGGGGTTCACCAACCGTGTCGCCCGGATGCTCGTGCGGCTCTCCAATAACCCTTCCGTCAGCGCCGCATTGGCCAAGAACGACGACACGTTCGACAACCTCGATATCGATATCGCTTACAAGACAAAGGCCGGGAGACGGTTCAGGGTGAACATAGCCGACGTATTCGACGGCGAAGCCGAGCACGGCTGCCTCATAACCATGAGGCTCCTCCCCGAAAAACCGTTCACCGTGGATGAACTGAAGCTGCCCAAGATCGTCATCGACACGGTCTTCAACCTGAAGATGGGGCTGGTGCTCATCTCTGGGACCACCGGAAGCGGCAAATCCACGACCATGGGCGCCTTGATCGATTATCTCCTCAAGGGCAAAAGCGTCAATCTCCTCACCATAGAAAATCCCATAGAAACCATATTCCCCTCCATGCAGTACCCCAAATCGACGGTAAGCCAGCGGGAGGTGGGGAAACACGCAGTGAGCCAGTCCAAGGCCATGGAAAGCGCCGTCCGCCAGACCCTCAACGTGGCAATGGTCGGCGAGATACGAAACGACCGCGACGCCATGATGGCCATAGAGCTGGCCCAAAGCGGCCATCTCATCTTCGCGACGCTCCATGCCGGCACCACCGGGGAATCTGTAGACCGAATTGTGGAGATGTTTCCATCGGAACATGCCAAGAAGGTGCGGGAATTGCTCGCCACGCACTACAAGCTCGGCATTGCCCAGACCCTCGTCAAGGGAGTGCAGGGACAGACCGAGCTGGCAATGGAGATATTCATCACCAACGCCGACGTCAAGGCGCTCATCGGCAGGACCCAGAAAGAGGACCGCCAGTTCAGCATGCGGGAGATCATCGAGATGTATGCGGCAACCGGCTGTATGTCCTATGATCAATGCCTGGTCAAGCTGTTCAACGAAGGCAAGATCAACGAGGATATCATGATGTTCAACACACCGGACAAGGATGCCCTCATCTACCGGCAGGGAAAACTGGGGGTAAAGCTCAGCGACAAGTGGGACCCGGTCGGGAGCAAACTGGATAAGGCGTTCGACGATTTCCTGACCAGCCCCGACCCAAAAATTAACTGAAGTTATAACAATTTCAGTATCACTAGAAGCCTGAATATACAGGCTTTTTTTATTTGACCCACATCGTAGTTTCGACTATACATATACCCCTGTTTTAAAATTTTATGAGGAGGTTCACTCATGCATCTTGTGGATCAGATCAAGGAAAAGGCCAGGAAGAACCTGCAGACGGTGGTGCTGCCTGAGAGCTACGACGAGCGGATGCTGTACGCCGCCGAGAAGATCGTCAAGGAAGGGCTGGCAAAGATCGTCATCCTGGGCGACCCGGCCAAGATCCAGGCTGAGGCAGGGGCCAAGGGGATCAACCTGGCCGGCGTGGAGCTGCTCGACCCCAAGGCGTCCCCCAAGCTGGAGCAGTACGTGGCCGACCTGGTGGAACTGCGCAAGAGCAAGGGGCTGACCCCTGACGAGGCAAGGAAACTGCTGACCGCCGATGACAACCTGTACTACGCCGGCATGATGGTCAGAAACGGCGACGCGGGGGGCGAAGTGGCGGGCGCCACCGGCACCACCGGCAACGTGCTCAAGGCCGCCTTCCAGACCGTGGGGCCGGCTGCCGGGATCAAGACCGTCTCCTCCTTCTTCCTGATGATCACCAAGCCCCCGAGCTTCGGCGAGAACGGCATCATCCTGTTCGCCGACTGCGCCGTGAACCCCAACCCGGACGCCCAGGCCCTGGCCGAGATCGCCGTGGCCACGGCCGGCAACTGCAAGGCATTCCTGGACGTGGACGCCCGGGTGGCCATGCTCTCCTTCTCCACCAAGGGGAGCGCCAGCCACGCCGACTGCGACAAGGTGCTCAAGGCCCAGGAGATTGCGAAGCAGATCCGGCCGGATATGCAAGTCGACGGCGAACTGCAGGCAGACGCGGCCCTGCTCCCCAAGGTGGGGGAAAAGAAGGCGCCGGGCAGCACGGTGGCCGGCAAGGCCAATGTCCTGATCTTCCCGGACCTGGACGCCGGCAACATCGCCTACAAGCTGGTGGAGCGGGTGGCCGGCGCCGAGGCGGTGGGACCCATCATCCAGGGGCTGGCCAAGCCGGTCAACGACCTCTCCCGGGGCTGTTCGGTGGACGACATCGTCAACGTCGCCGCCATAACCGCGGTGCAGGCGGCCCAATAAAGTAACGAAAAAGGCACTGCCAGCTGGCGGTGCCTTTTTCGTTGAACCGAATGAACTCTTGACGCTGCCCGGGCGTCCTGAGCAGAACAATGCTGTCCCGTGCCATCACATTATTGGAGGTAGGCGTATGAAAAAGATCCTCGTTGTGCTCATCACGGCGGTTCTGGCGTCATCGCCGGCCCTGGCGGCGGACCTGGTCCGGCTGGGCAACCTGAAGTTCGCCCACTACGGCGCGGTTTCCTACATGAAGGAGATCGCCCCCAAGTACAACCTCAAGATCGAGGAGCGGGTGTTTCCCAAGGGGATCGACATCATGCCGGCCATCATCGCCGGCGAGATCGACGTGGCCGCCAGCGCCATCGACGGGGCCATCGCGGCCCGGGCCTCCGGCATCCCGATCTACATCGTGGCCGGCTTTGCCAAGGGCGGGGCGCGCATCGTGGGACGGTCGGACATGAAATGGCGGTCCATT